>JAACCR010000119.1 GCA_009937205.1 Methanobacteriota archaeon
AATGATAAATTTTTCACTACTGGTGGAGATTATCATCCAGAAACAAGGATGGGATATTTGGTAATGGTTCCAGATAGCGGACTTAATTCAATACTCAATAATTTTGTTGATAGTTCAAGCGGTGCAACTACGGTTGACATGTCGCGCGAATGGGATTCCGGGCAATGGTCTAATTATCTTTCTTTAGTTGCAGATGCAAGCGATGGAAGATTGATTGGTTGGAACCTTATTCAAGGACCATTGTGAGGTGATTAATGTGGAAGATAAAATCGGTCGCGGTTTAGACCACCTCATAGAACAAAACTCTACAGAATTAGAATTCCTTTCCGCTTATGGCACAGGGGCGATCGAATCAGATGTAGATGTGAACTCCTTGTTGGATGCACTTGTTCGCTTTTTGAAAGCCGGACAGGTCAAAACAAAGCAATCCGATAACAAAGTAACATTTTCATTTGGAACAGCAACAATGACAGATAAAGGACTACTCTTAGAATGTAATGGGGAGAATTTACCATTGGTGAATAGTGATTTAACGCAAGTTGGTTTTGTTGATGGCGATCTATCCAAAGACAAGTCAAGTGTTTCAGTGGTAATGCAAAATTGGAATTACGAGCAGCGACGCTTCGTTGAACGTTTAGTAGAATATCTCAATTAATCACGACGGTAATACGCGATTGCCATTACAATAGACCCTAGAATTATCGGTAATGCAAATCCGGGAAGTATGCCACCCTCATCACCAATCTTACATCCATCATCAGTATAATCTACGCCACCCCATACATCCTCGTCAAACCAACAAGATGACCATGTTTTGAACCAATCTCCCTGAGGGAAATGTTCCTTCTCTCCGTTTTCGTAATTAGCAGTAACTCTCCAGTTAACATATGTGTGGTCAGAAGGAGGTGTGATAGCAATCGCATAGTTTCTACTCGGTTCAATTTCATGTGGGACTGGTGGGTCACACACGCCATCGTTAGTACATATTTGCGGGATAATGGAAAGAGTAGTTCCATTTGCATACGCATCGTCATCTATTTTTATTTGAAAGTTCCAATCTTCACCATCAACGCTAGGAGTTGTTCTTTCAACAATTGAGAACGGAACTTCTGATTCATCCGGGTTTTTATCGACGCCTCCAGTTAGCGATGAACCAGCGACTAAGGGGAATATTAGAGTGACAATCAACAACATTGAGATTAGACGACGGCCGTGCATATCACTTGCTTGTACCGATACTTCTTGATACTTACTCAACTATCCATGTCCCAAAGTTCATCTCCAACCCAATGAAGAGTTTTGACTCCCTTTCCCTTACTGGAGGCTATTAATTCAGAACTATCCATGGTTGTCCAACCGATGGCAAGAGGGCGTTTATGTTTCATATCACGAATCCAAACCAAATCACCAACTTCGATACTCGGGTCAGCATCTTGAATTCCAGCCACCATACAATCCGCACCATTCATCAAGAATGGGATTGCACCATGATCTACATTGACCCATTTCGCAGAATCAGAATGTTCTAAAAATCCGCGCAGAGTCAAAAATGCGAAGCGCTTCCCATCATCATTTTTCAATTCAACCGATTTGGCGATTTTGTCAACAAAGACCATTTGCCAAGGACCATATTCAGCCATTTCAAGGAAAGCGCCATCAACAGCCAAATCAATACCAAGGGCAGATTCTAATTCTTTTAACAAAGGTGCGATTTGTTTTCTGCGGACAGGTCGTCGCTTTTTGATATGCCATTCCTTTGCCATCAAAGAGTGCTATAGGCTACTACTTTTGACCCTTAGCACTACCAACTTGTTCATTTGGCGTTTTGTCTTGGGCAGGGTCATGGCACTATGGTGTACTATCCGAACTTTTTCTAAACATGCTGAAGAACTTGGCAATCAGCAACCGATAGAACCGGTATTTTTTGTCAAACCGCAAAACTGTATCACTCGACAAGGCCCATTGCAAATTTCACAGCATCCTGGAGAAGTTCATCATGAAATTGAATGTATAATTCGTTTGGGAAATAATCTCCAACCGGAGGCAGTAGCAGTTGGTTTGGATTTGACTGATAGAGCTGCACAATCGATATGCCGAGAACAACAAATACCTTGGGCTAAAGGAAAGTGTTTCAAAGGCAGTGCAGTGATTGGTCCGTTTTCTGATTATACAGATGATATACATTCCATGGTCGATGAAGAAAAAGGACTGGCCCTGATCTTAACAGTAAATGGAGTGGTTGTTCAGCAAGCTCCTCTTTCACAAATGAGTATTACTCCGAGTATGCAACTCGTTGCACTCCAGCAGTGGGCACCGGTCTGCCCAGGTGATTACTTGTTCACAGGTACGCCTGCAGGAGTTGGACAATTACATGCTGGAGATAGATTAGTTGCAATATTACAGACGATAGACGGCCGTTCAGTATCGCGCTTTGAAGCGAATTGTATCTAAGGGTTGCTTTCATATATGGTTGGCCGGTCGGATGGAGTCGTAAGGATTGGATTATTATGGCACAATGGCATGGAATCTCTCGTCGCAAACCCTCAGGTGGTCGTCTAGTTCAGGCTCGCAGCAAGCGTTCTACTGAAATTTCGACCGAAAAGCAATTCGCATTAGTTGGCGAACCAAAGCGCAAAATCTACCGAAAGACCGGTGGAAATATCATGGTTCGTGTCATGTCAGAAAACCGAGTTTCTCTAAATGATACCAAAACTGGAAAGACTTCAATTGGAATCATCCATTCAGTAATTGAGAACCAATCTAATCCAAACTATGTTCGTAGAAACATTCTGGTCAAGGGAGCAATTATCGAAACCGACAAAGGTCGTGCACGTATTACTTCTCGTCCAGGTAAAGATGGCGTTATCAACGGCATCCTTCTTGAATGATTTGATAACCCTGTTATCCTCACCGGTATGATGGGGCATTACCCCAGTGAGGTGAGATGATGGAACACAACCCAGACAGACTCAGTATCTGGCCAGGTTATTTTAATGCAAAAATCTCACGCCGCAAAGGCCGTCGCGTCCCAAAAGACTCTTCGGTAATCAAACCAGATTTAGAAGGATTATTTCTTGCAGCAAGAAAAGTAGGACTTCGTAAAATCAAGCGCGAAGAAGGAACTAGTCACCCGCGCCGCCCTCATGGTGGTGAAGGAAGATTATGGGTTTCCAGAGTTGGTTCCAAGCAGAGCATTGGCGCAAATTCAAAAGAAGAAATTTTACAATTAATCGGTGGTGAATGGCGCCAGATGCAACGCGACTTGAAAGAAGCACAGGCAGATCGAGAAGAAAAAGGTCCACAAACAGGTGACCGGCGAGCACGTTCACAAAGGAAAGGAAGTAACCGCCAGTCCAACAAAGAACCTTCTAAAAAGAAGAGTTTCAAGAAAAGAGGATTCAAGAACTGAATTCAATTTGTAGGAACTTCGTGCAACCAACCAAATGTATCAGGTGAAGTTTCACTTTGTATGCTAGTTAATTGATCGTAAAGAGTAGTGGTAATCTTACCTGGAATTCCATTACCATATACTGTTTTATTTTCCCCTTTGGTTATTGAACCGATAGGGGATATTACCGCAGCAGTTCCACAACAGAAAGCCTCATCAGCAGTCATTGCGAATTCAGCAGTTACCTTTGTTTCGATTACTTCCATTCCATTTTTACGAGCTAATTTAATAATTGAATCGCGAGTAATACCTGGCAATATTGTTCCAGTTAATTCAGGAGTGTACAATACCCCATCCTTTAGACAGAAGAAATTAGCAGCACCGACTTCCTCTATACAGGAATGTGTTTCAGCATCTAGATAGATTACTTCAGAGTAACCAGCAGCCTTAGCTTTCTTGCTTGGCATCATTCCAGGGGCATAATTTCCAATTGCCTTGACGCCGCCAGAGCCACCAGGTGCAGCACGATGATATTCTTCTGAAATCAGTAAATCAATCGCAGTAACTCCGCCTTTGAAATAAGGCCCTACTGGAGTTACATAAACCAAGAATGTGTATGATGGAGCGGGTGAAACTCCCAGTACAGGTCCTGAACCCATTAGCAATGGGCGCACATAAAGTGCGCCTTTACCCATCGGAGGAATCCACTTCAAATTAGCTGCAACTACCTGTTCAACAGCATCGATGAATACAGATTCTGGAACAGGTGGCATTTTCAAACGGTCAGCGCCTCGTTGCATTCTTCTAGCATTTTCTTCAGGCCTAAAAAATACAACTCTATCGTTTGCAGTTCGATATGCTTTCATCCCTTCAAACAAGCCTTGTCCATAATTTAGAACACCAGCGGCTGGAGAGATTGACATATTTCCATATGGGCGTAAATCCCCAGGCATCCAAGCCTCATCTTGCTTAGTTTCTGTCAAATACATTGTATCTGTTGGTGTTAAGGAAAATGTTAGGCTATCCCAATCGATATCATTGCTCATAATTTCACCAAGCCCAACATTTGTTCGGGAGCATAGACCCCTTTCAAGGGTTGTGGCCGTTTTGCCAATATGTTGGGTAGGAGAAAGTTTGGAGATATACCCGTAGGGGTGGGTTGAAGGACTGTGCGCCGTTTTGGTTGTTTGGGGAGTCTATGACCTGGCACGGCGACATCGGAATTATCAGTGGCCGTTATCACTCCACTGAGGTTGTAGAGGACGGTCAATCAATTCCCCGTACAGTGGTAGAGTTATTTGGCCGCAGTAAAACTGGACAATCTATTTGTTTGCTAATAGAGGGCCTTTCACCAACCTTTGAAGTGGCTAGTTTGGCGCCATTAGATGAAGAAGGAGACTTACCTGAATATCTTGTAAATAGACTTCGAAGTCTGGAGGCGCACGCAGATATTGTCAGTTGTAAAGGTCCTGTAATGAAATTAACAGACTTAGGTATGAGGCCAACTTGGCAAATAGAAGTCAAACAACCATACCTAGTCCCCCAGTTACGCAAAAAATTACAACAGCAAGGCTGGAGTATTTTTTCTGGAGATATTCCTTATTTGAATCGAATATTTTTGGATTTAGATTTAGGAATGCATGTTTCTGTTGAAGGTCAATTAATCGATGAAAGAAGTGATGATGATGAAGATGGTAGCCTAATGAATGCGGTAATTGAAGCGGGTGGAGTTGGCCGTTATCCGGTTGATATTACAGTTAGTTGTAATTTATCCAATTTGATAGCAGCAGAACCATTCCCTGTTCCCTTCAAGGTATTTTCATTTGATTTGGAGACCAGTATTGCTCACAATACTGTACTATGTGGTGCTGCTTGGATTGAAAATATGCAAGATGGTACGCGTCAACAATTCACATTCGTTGGCAAAGAGTCTCATATTCTTGAACAGATGACTCTTGTAGTTAGAGCAAATGATCCAGATATTATTACCGGCTACAATATTGATAATTTTGATTTACCGCGGCTATTTGAGAGAACTGAAGTATTAGCCAAGAAAATAGAATGGAGAAAAAGAGCTCAATTATTAGGCTGGGGGAGAGTTCCCCAAATTGAATCGGAATTGAAGCGAACTAGAACAGGGCTAATGCCGAAACGGCAATCCAACCGTGCTTGGAATCTAGCGGGGCGAGCAATAGTTGATTGTTGGTGGCAAGCAAGAATTGCCCTCAAGCCACAAAGAGAAACTCTAAGTTTTGTCTCAAAGTTATTATTTCCAGATGATGATGAGCGCCATAAAATGGATATTGATGCATCAAATATGGATGTTGAATGGGCTAATCGGCCAGATGAAGTTCTTGAATATTGTATCAGAGATGCAGCTTTACCATTAGATATTCTAAACGCAATACAAGTCATTCGTCGTAAGGAAGCGGTTGCCAGTGTTGCTAAGGTTAATTTTGACACCGCTGCCAATGGTAGCACAAGTCAGTTAATCGATTCCTTGGTTATTCGTTTAGCCGATTCAAAGAATGTTGCAATACCATTAACTGGTTCAGCAGATGCAAAAGAAGGTCAAATTACAGGTGGATACGTTCACGATGTTGAAGCGGGTTTGCATCCATGGATAGCGGTGCTGGATTTCAAAAGTATGTATCCTTCAATTATGATCGGCCACAATATATGCTATACCACAAGGATTGACTCCAATCAAGACATCCAACCTTCAGAAGGTGACTTGATTCATACTGCACCGACAGGTGCAAAATTCATTCATCAAGAAAAACGTAAAGGATTAGTTCCGTTGTTATTAGAAGATTTGATGGCGCAAAGAGATGAACATAAAGCAGGTATGGCGGTCGCTAAAAACAATCAAGATGACAAGGCTTTACAATTTCATGACTCTATGCAATATGCGGTAAAAATTCTAATGAATTCTTTTTACGGTGTTTTCGCATCAGGGTTTTATCGTTTTACTCATCGCGATTTAGGTTCATCAATTACTGCATGGGCGCGTCATAATATCAAAGTGATAATCGCCAGTTTAGAAGAAGAAGGACATTCAGTAGTCTATTCCGATACCGATTCAATATTTGTCCGTTCACCGGTTGACGAAAACGCAATTTCAGTTTTGAAAGAAGATTCAACTGAAGCAGAGATTGAAAATTGGAATAATGCAAAACAAGCGATGATCACTTTGGATTAGATATAGCGCAACGCTTTAGCAAAGATTCAGCAGTATTAGAATTTGAAAAAGGCTTATCTGTATTTTTCAGCCATGGTGCTAAGAAAAGATATGTTGGCCAAGTGGTTTGGCCAAGTGAAGAAATGTTAATTCGTGGCTATGAAACTCAAAGGACAGATACATTTTCTTACCTGCGAGATACGATGAAACAAATGTTTAATTTCGCTCTAGCTGATGAAGGTGAGGAATTGGTACAATACGCATTAAGCAGAGTTCAAGCGGTAAAAAACAAACAAGTTGATGCTTCTGAATTAGTACTTTCAAAATCTTGTAAAGGAAAATTGAATAAAGATGGCTCTATCGATTTTACTAAACATTATGCAAATCCAGATTCTATGGCGCAAGTTAGAATTGCTCGCGCTTTGATAGAAAAGGGACTTGGATTCACTCCTGGTATGAAAGTTGCTTATATTGTAAGTGATGCTAGTAATAGGCCAATGAATGTAGAGCCATGGATTGAGGGTGAAGAAAATGGCGGCATTAGTGGTTATGATGAGATCTTCTATGCAGAACGAACTGCTGCTGCAATTGGTAGAATTACCGAGGCATTTGGTTGGAGTGCCAAAGAATTAGTTGCGGGTAACCGCCAAACCTCACTTTTCTCCTTCTAAGGCGTACTTGGGAAGGAAGGGCTTTTCAAACAGCAGGCTTACCAAGTAAATGATGAAGTTACAATTTGGCCCAGTTTTGATGGCTTTCATGATGTTATTAGTCGGTTTATCAGGCTGTATTTTTGAGGATGAAAATACATCTTCAGGTGAACTATTTGCAGTTTTCAGTTTTTCATCAAGCAATGAAAATATCAGAGTCGGTGATTCTGTCTCATTTGATGCCAGTAGTTCAACTCCGGCCGATGGAAGCTTGACATACCGTTGGGATTTTGATGGCGACTCTTCGGTAGATAAAACAGGAAAGACAGCCGAATGGTCTTATGATTCAGTCGGAATAAAAATGGTAATATTAACAATTTCAGATGGCTTTGGAACTTCAGAACAGGTTAGGAATATAACTATTGTTGATGCTACAGCAGTTGCACCAGTAGCCGAAATAACTCAGTATAATGACGCTGAGGATTGCGAAGACAATGAAATCGATGAACCCTCCACACCGAAAATAGTGGTGTGGATGTGTTATTACGATAAAAGTCAAACTGATAGAGATGTGTCAGAAACAACCACTATCTCACTAGATGCATCTAATTCGGATGCAGGTGATCCTAACGAATATATTCCTGATTATGATTGGGACTTAGATCTAAATGTTGATGCTGATAATGATGGAGATGCTGAAAATGATGTCGATTTGAGCGGTGAGTCTGTAAACTGGAACGACGTTGAACCAGGCGAATACGAGGTAAAATTGAACATAGTAAATAGTCAAGGTTTAGTTGATTCTGATACAATCAAAGTCTATGTCTCTTATGCTGCTAAATGGTCGGATTTTGAAATTGGCTCCAATACTTCTGATAATAATGAACTTGATTTTGATGTTTCAATTTCATACGATAAAGATTCGGGGAATACAATTAAAATAGCAGTAGCGGAATTGACTTATCCACAGCAAGATGATGGTTGCATAAACACATTTGCTAACAATTGTCGAGCAAAATTAGATGTTTATTCATATAATGAAGATGATGATGAAGCCGCTAATTCCTCACATATTGGATTAGATCAACGTGATGATGGAGAGGATTGCGATGAAGCAAACGATTGCGTACACCTTGAACTCCGATCTTATATTTTTGGTGATGCTGAAAATGATAATACCTATGGTGACGGAGATTGGACTTTCAAAATAGAGAATCGTGAAAGAGCCAATGATCTTCAAGTAGAATCATTCATCATCAGATTAGTATATGTTTGATAACATTGTAATTTTATTACGAAATTGCTTTGTGCTATCAATTTCTTTGCAAGAGGCTAAATAGATTTGCCAATCCACCACAAAATAACACTACTATGGAAGGGCAAGGAGGGAGATGAAATGGACTTAAAAGATACCGCTGGCAAACTAATCCAGGGAGATGTCAAAGGCGTTATTTCTGATGTTTCCAAGCAATTGGAACGGACAATTGGTTTGGTTGGAATAGTTATTATTTCACTTTCAGCAATGCTAGGTTCCGGATTATTCGTACTGCCATCTTTTGCAGCAGCGATGATGGGCGAGGGTATTTGGTTAGCATTCTTACTCGCAGCCTCTGTAGTATTGCCGGGTGCGCTTTCTAAATCAGAATTGGCCTCAGGAATGCCTTCTAGTGGAGGATCGTATGTTTATTTGGAACGAACCTATGGACCGCTTGTTGGTACGATTAGTGGTTTAGGATTATGGGCATCATTCATGCTAAAGTCTTCATTTGCTTTAATCGGCTTCTCGGCTTACTTGTACACAGTTACCACATATTTTAATATTGAATTGAATACATATCTTGTGTCCATAGTTGCTTTGGTTTTAATTACAATAATAAATATTCTAGGTGTCAAAAAGGTCAAGATTATTCAAGCTCCGATTTTAGGGTTTACCCTGTGTCTTTTGCTTATTGTTACAGTAATGGCTTTATTCGATGATTCAACTAATTTATCTCAACCATGGGATGCTGCGATGGGTACAGACCCTTGGACAATTGCCGAAACTGCAGCATTTGTATTCGTTGCGTATGCTGGTGTGACTAAGGTTGCAGCGATTGGTGGTGAAGTCAAAAACCCGGGGAAAAATTTGCCTCAAGGAATAATAATTTCTTTAGCGATAGCAACCGTGCTGTATTGTAGCATCACATACATGATGATGGCGACAATACCTGGGGAGTGGTGGATAAGCAGTAATGGTAGCACAATCGAAGACCCCATCTACAAATTTGTAGAGACTGTTGCAGGTTCAAAAGTAGGTGTTTTTGCAGCAATTTTGGCAGTTCTAACTATGATTTCCATGGCTCTTGCAGGGATATTAGCAGCATCTCGATTTTTGTTTGCAATGGCCAGAGATGGTTTGCTCCCACAATCGCTAGAGGAAGTTAATACAAAGTATGAAACTCCTCATTGGCCAATCATATTGACTGCAACAGCTATGTGTTTAGCGATTCTTTTACTTCCTGTAAAAGATGTTGCAAAACTAGCATCTGGATTTAAAATAATGATTTTTATTATGATTAATTTATGTGTGATAATTCTACGCCAGACCAAATTCAAACATGAATGGAATCCTGAATTCAAGGCTCCACTTTATCCATTCATCCATATTTGGGGAATTGTAGCGGGGTTGGCTTTGGTTTACATCATGGGCCCGAAAGCAATAATCGGTGGAGTTGCAGCTATAATCATGGGATTGATTGTATACCGACTATATGGCAAAAACCACGCACACCCAAGAGAAACACCATTCCACACCTTCAAACAAGAATTCATTAATCCGTCACCAGCAGAGCATAAACGCCGTGCAGAAATGTTCCATGTAGCAGATTTCGGTAGTAAGAACCACTTGACTCTCAAAGAATTTCAACACGCATTAAAACACCTTGGTTTTGAATATAATTCGGATGATACGCGACTTATTTTCCACAAGGCTGATACTAATGAAGATGGCGTAATTGACATTGATCAATTCCTTGACAGTTTTGAAAAAGGCGACGATGAATAAATGTTAGAGTTTAATTACATATCTTAAAACATTAGAGCCACTAGCGATGACTGATGAGAAGAACACGTATCGTGTCTACCATCGGACCATCTTCCGACTCTCCTGAGACTCTAGAGTCGCTTCTTAGAGCCGGTGTCGATGTCTGCCGATTGAATTATTCGCATGGCGAACCAGCAGAGTAAACTCCAATTTATGAACGCATAAGGGGATTTGAAAGCATAATCGGTAGACCTACTTGTATACTTGCAGATTTACCAGGCCCTAAACTGAGGCTAGGAGTTTTCCCTGGAGTGATTCTATTGGTCAAGGGCCAAACAGTAGAACTTCACTGTGGTGTGGCTAAGATGAGTCACGCGAGTGCTGCAAAGTTACCAGTAGAATATGCAGGTCATAGTTCAGAATTAAATGTCAACGATCCAGTTCTTATCGCTGATGGTCTGATTAGATTGGTTGTTACGCAGACGAAAGGCAAATCAGCTGGTATTGTAACATGTGTCGTTGATGATGGCGGTCCAGTTAGTAAGAGAAAAGGAATCAATGTTCCAGGTACAATGGTGGATTTGCCAGCTATTGGAAAAAATGATAAACTCGCATTAGAACACGCGCTTCAAAATGGTGCAGATTATATTGCAGTCAGTTATGTTCGTACTGCTGCAGATTTGCTACCGGCTAAAGAAGCGATAAAACAAGCTGGGCAACATGTTCCTATCATTGCTAAAATAGAACACCCTGCCGCTTTAGAGAATCTAGAAGAGATTCTAGATATGGCTGATGCTGTGATGGTTGCGAGGGGCGATTTGGGAGTGGAAATACCGCTGGAACAAGTACCATTGGCCCAACAAAGAATCATCGATGGCGCATTGCAAAGAGGTATGCCGGTGATTGTTGCGACACAAATGCTAGATTCAATGATTCTTAATTCACGACCTACAAGGGCTGAAGTGAGTGATATTTCTAATGCGATTCGTTTTGGTGCCACAGCTGTGATGCTTTCCGGTGAAACCGCTTCTGGAAACTATCCATTACAATCGGTTGAGACGATGGCGAAAATTGCTATTGCTACTGAACAAGGTTTGGA
>JAACCR010000120.1 GCA_009937205.1 Methanobacteriota archaeon
AAGCCCTATGTATGGAAAACGGCCAACTCAAAATGTGGTACATGCATAACACCGGCCACTGGATTGGTTTGGATGTCCATGATGTTGGGATATACAAACCGAATGGTGAACCACGTTTACTCGAAGAAGGAATGTGTCTAACCGTAGAACCTGGACTCTATTTTGGAGCTTGGAGACCAGATGTTGATTGCCCTGAAAGATATGAAAATATTGGTATCCGTATAGAGGATGATGTTCTTGTTACTTCTACTGATCCAGATGTATTAACCAAAGACTGCCCTAAAAGTATTTTAGATTTGGAATCATTGATTGGAAAAGACTTCGAGTAGGTGTTCCGATTGGATTGGATTCAGATATTAAAGCAACAGGCCGATTGGTCAAAAACTAATAGTTCTGAATATAGATTGACTTCTGAACAAGCAATTGAGTTGTATGACAACGCTCCATTGCATCAATTAATGGCTGCGGCAATGGCTAGAAGAAAATCAATGCACCCTGAAGGAAATGTAACTTATCTAATTGACAGAAATATAAATTATACAAATGTCTGTACAATTAATTGTCAATTCTGCTCTTTCTACCGCCCTCCAAACCATGCGGAGACATATACTCAAACTTTTGAAGAGATTAGCGCGAGAATAGTGGAATTGGAAGAAATTGGTGGAAGTAGAATTTTGATGCAAGGTGGTGTAAATCCTGAGTTGCCGATAAAATGGTATCAGGATTTAATTTCTTCACTAGTAATAAATCACCCAACTATTGACCTAGATTGTTTTTCACCTATTGAAATTGAAGGTATTGCAGAAGTTAGTGGTTTGACGACCCTTGAAGTTCTCAAGAAATTCCAATCTGTTGGAATGCATGGTCTTCCGGGTGGTGGAGCAGAAATGCTAGTTGAATCGGTTAGAAAGGATGTTTCTCCCAAAAAAGGCCTTCCTAAGAATTGGCTTAGAGTTATGCGAGAGGCACAATCTCTTGGATTAACTACTAGTGCTACGAATGTGTTTGGTTTCGGTGAAGGTGCGATCGAAAGGGTCGAACACATGCTTAGACTAAGAGAATTACAAGACCAATCTTTACAACAATACAAGATAGGATTTACATCATTTATCGCTTGGCCAGTTCAACTTGAAGTAAACAGTTTTGGAAGGCGCAATAAAGGGCAAAACAAATTCGAATTAGGTGCAGGTTCTAGTGAATACCTCCGTCATGTAGCGGTATCTCGTCTGTTCCTTGATAATATTGAAAACATTCAATCATCATGGCCAACAATGGGTGTTGCAGTAGCCCAAATGGCATTGCTAGGTGGTGCTAACGATGTTGGTTCTACTATGATGGAAGAAAACGTTGTTTCTGCATCAGGTACTACAAAACTAAGCGCAAGTGAAGAAGAATTACAAGACATAATCTTTAGAGCAGGATTCAAACCTATGAGGAGAGATTCAGACTACAATCTACTTCCAACTTCCATTCTCACAGCAGAAGTATCCTCTATGAAAGCGCCTACTCCGATTCAGTAATCAGTTGATAGTTGGAGCAGAATAGACCACATAGATTACAGCTCTAATCTCACGTTGACCATTTCCAATATTTTCACTTGGAGTATATTCTTGACCATTGTACAAGCCTCTGTAGGTTAGATGATTATTTCCACCATCCATGTTACTCCATGAAGTGATATCGTAGGTCCACTGCTTTACATCTTGGCCAGCACACCAACCGGCTCGACCATATGGCCAAGAACCATATTGATTTGCAACTACTCCATTGGCGATCTCAACCTTGCATCCATTGGCCTGATTATGAGCAACTGGATGCCATTCATAGGTGTGGCTTCCATTCATGTAATAGTGGTGTTCATGATCACAAAATTCAGCGCAATTAGCAGCATCTTTATTGAAACCGTGTCCTGTAATTGTAGCAACTAATGAGACCTTAGTTGCCCACGTAGGTACGGTGAAATTCATTTGTCTGTTGTATTTAGATTCGTTATTATAGGTTCCATCAAATTGGCCACCAGAGAATGCGTAGTCAGCCTCATATGAACGCTCACCACTTCCCCAATTACTGAAGAGGAATTTAACTGTTAAATCTCCCTTATTGGCACCACCATATTTGAATCGCCTATCTTCCCCATCATCTATCATGAACAAGTATGGTGAAATATCTGTTAGCCACATTCCCTCTCGTCCATATGTGGTAATCCATCGCATTATTTCAGTATTGCATACTGAACTATTTTGAGCATTGCAGATATACAGATTTGCAAGATAATCCCATTCGTGACATCCGCCTGAACTACCGTCGGAGTTGCTATGCCTATTTTCCCTATCAGGGCAAGCATGTTCATGAAATACTTCGAGTGTGTCATAGGAACTGATATTATTTGTTAAGTTAAATATTGCATTTGAAAAACTGCTGTATCCACCACTCCAGCCACCAGCATGGTTTTGGAAATCCATAATTGTTACAACTTCAACACCAGGGTCTAATTCTCTCACCTTTGTTGGGAATTCAACATTCCACTGAACCGGCTCAAATGCAATATGGCTTGGGTCATTTGCTTGGGTTGGCCAATCATAGAATGAACCGACCTCGCGAGAAAGTTGGAATCGGTCAATTCCCATGTATACTGGATTGTTGAATGAATTAATCATTTGACCTAATCCACCACCAATACTGCTCGCACGCTGGTCAATATAGTGGATACGGTCTTCCCATTTTGTTTCCTCTGAAGGGTTTAGTGCTGCAAGTACAGCCGATTTCCGCTGAGTCACATCATTGTGATAAGTTGAATCAAATGATCCGAAGAATAAGTGTGTATTATCTGGAAGTGCGCGAATCAATTTCCCAGGGTTTTGTCCCCATGTTGCCGAATTAGAGCTTCCATCACTATTTGTATATTTGAACATAAATAAGTAAACATCTTCTCCCGACCATTGTTGCTCAAAATAGAATGTTCCATCTAGAGTGGGAATACTGAAATGTGGTACTTCTTGCATTGGACCATTCAATGTTGTTGCTGAAGTCCAGGCAATAGGTTGCTGAATAACTGCGCAGCCAGAACTATTTGCAGTCCAACGTTGAGGTGTATCAGGACAAATATCGACATTTGAAAATACACCATCATCATCAATATCCGCGCATCCAACTGCGTTTACTACAATGTTGGCTGGAGTACCCTCGCACATATCATAGAAATCTTGAACTCCATCAGAATCGCTATCTCTCTCAATTGATGCACAACCATCTTCATCAACATCAATGCCTGATAATGGAGTGCGTGGGCAAAGATCCAATATTGCACCAGTTGCATTGTAGTCGTTTATTCCATCATTATCATCATCATCATCCTCGGAACTATCGTAGCATCCGTCATTATCAAAATCATTCGATTCATCTCTTATCCAAGAGGTTAATCCCTTAGAACATGAATCTATAGTATCATTTCTTTGGTCGTTGTCATCATCGTCATCTTCATCTAAATCAGAACATCCATCGCCATCCCAATCACTGTATAGATTAGAAGTCCACCCAGTTAGTCCCATCGGACAGGAATCATCTATGTCGTTAACGCCATCACCATCATCATCTAAATCAAAAGATTCATCATGGCATCCATCTTGATCATAATCTGCATCTAAGGTACTTATCCAACCGACAGAATTAGGGCAATTATCATTGACATCTTCAATCCCATCACCATCGTCATCGTCATCCTCATCACGGTCCCTGCAACCATCAGAATCGATATCGTCTGTAGTAGAAGAAATCCAACCCTCTGCTTCGCCAATACCATTAGGACAGTTATCACTCTCATCTAGGATTCCATCACCATCTGCATCAGTTCCTGCATTCTCAACGATGATAGTTGTCGCTGATGTGTCGCTAAGTACTGTCCATTCACCGCAAGTTGCAACAAATGTGATTGTTACTTCTGCCACGCCATCATATAATTCAGTGAGTATTTTCCAAGTCCCATCAGATTTTACATCGACTTGACCTTGACCATCATCACTCGAGTAACTCAAAGAACAACTATCTAAGTAATCATGTGTGATAGAGCCTGAAACCCATATTAATCCAAAATCTTCTAGCAATAATAGAGGTGGGGAA
Source organism: Methanobacteriota archaeon (assembly GCA_009937205.1). Lineage (GTDB taxonomy): Archaea > Thermoplasmatota > Poseidoniia > Poseidoniales > Poseidoniaceae > MGIIa-L1. Next base: position 4,117 of record JAACCR010000120.1, read on the forward strand.
TTCAAAATTGGTGCACCTTCAATAGGAGGCGAAACCAATATTTCATGCGTTGCAATTACTGGCCCATCAACAATTATTGTTTCTGCATTAGCAGCTTCAAATGTAGCCGCAATATTGTAACTAACAATTTCGTTTGGTATGAAAATAATATTTACGCTATCATCAGTTTGTGTCATAGCAAATTCAACTTCTGGATAAATTAAAACTGTAGATGTCCAATCTCCTTCTCCTTGACTTTCAACTGAAATTTGAAGACTCACAATCTCGTCTAATAATGCACTTGATTGAGCTTCAATAAACATTACACTGAGACTCAATTCATTGACTACAGGAACTATCTCTTCCTCGGCGACATCATCTACTGCGCCGAAACAACCAGCGCTCAACATCACGAAAATCAAAATCACCGCAGTACTACGCTGATTGCCCATATATTTGCATGGATTAAGCCAACTCTTCAATGTGTTGCAAGATAGATATCAAAAAATATTGGACTCAGTCCTACCGTCATTGACCATCAAAGTCTTCTGCTCAACATGTTCAGAGGAATGCTTCACTCTGAGTGGTTCGACCCACAATAAAGGACCTTCATTTTCCCTTTCAATTTGAACTATAATTTCCCAATGAATTCTTACAAGAGGAGTTATCGTGGTTCCCGGCCATGAGTTTTGTGGATTATTAAGAACGATTTCACCTTCACTGTGCTCGACTTTACCACCAGATTGCATAACGCGCATAGGACGTAAAAATAGCCCACCTCTAACCCCTTGTCGCTGCATCGGGGACTCTTCTCCTGCACCGGTTCCATCATCCAAACCCACTTCCCAATGATGCGGTAATTTGGTTGTTAATCCGGGAGGTGGTTGACCTTCAATTGTACGATTTAAAGCTGAAAAAACGGCATCCCTAGCCGGGGGTAGTGCACCTACTCTCCAATAAACAGACATTGATTTCCAATTATCATATATTTTCTCAAATTTAACTTTTAATTTCAAGTCTTTATCAGCGATTGCGTCACCGATGAGTTCTATTTCTGGAATCAAGGGTCGATCGGAGAGGAATCGTTTTTGTTTTTGTAAATCACTGAAATTTGCTGCAACACGTAATCCGAGAGGAATAAAAAAGAGCGGTACTACTACCAATGCCAGTAACGGGTAATCAAGTAGTCCTATACGAACAGTTTCAGTTCCGATTCCAGGAATTCCTATCGAATTTAGTAAAGGTTCAATGAACAAATATAGAAGCGAAAACAGTAGAACATAAACTACCCTGTTGATGAATCTTCTAGCAGTTGCATGAATTGGATGAGGAGTTAAATACCACCCTCTACGTTGTTTTTCTACAATTATTGGCCACTCTGAATCTTCCTCGGCACCATAATCATAGACTTCATGCTTGATTGTATCTCCATCAAACAAATATCTTCGCTCTATCAGCCAACTTGATTTTTCTCCAATTTTGAAACTTGGAATTGATTTTGTAACAATTTCTAAAGCCTGTTGTAGGTCAATATCATCTACTATGGTTTCATTATTCTTTGAGATTGGCAACTCTGATGCGACTAATCTATGTGCCTCAAATGGAGGGTATTTGACCAAATGTTGTACTTCTAGTAAACCCATCTCTAACCCTCATGTGAATAATAATTTGACGCCTGCCTTTAGGGCAAGTTTTCGGAAGGCTGGTACCTTTTTCAATAGCGCCAATCCTAATGGTACTGGTTTTTCAATATCTCCAACTGAGTTGATCAATTGTAACACTTCAGGCTTAGAAAAATTCTCAAAATGAAGATCTAACTCTTCATCGGTGCAATTACTAACTAACAGATCTCTTAATGCTCTTGCTTTATCTTGAGTTCTTTTCATCTCATGCCACTTTTTCAGGGTAATTTTTTGCAATTCCTTTTGTGATAATTGATTATTGTTAATCGCTGTTGAAAGATTATCTATAATCATCTCAATCTGTTTGAATCCTGGCCCGATACCCCCTCCAGTGGTGGGTTTTGACATACCAGCCGCATCACCGATTAGCATAACTCTATTTTTAACGGGGTTCTTTACCATTCCACACGGTATCGGTCCGCAGTATCTTGCAGTTTCTTGAATATCGCTGAATCTTTCAGCCCAGAGCGGGTGATTGATTAAATCGTGATAACACTGTTCAACTGAACGACCTTTCAAATGTTCAGCAGTTGACCATATTCCAATTCTGTGAGTACCGAATCCAGAAGGTATAACCCATGCAAAAAAACCTGGAGCCACTTTTGAACCACTATACATCTCTAGCCATCTATCATCGCTTTGATAGCCAACAACTTCTGCTTGAAAACCAATCATCAATTCTTTAGGTTTACCCATTTTGAAATATCTTCTAGTCCAAGATTGAGCACCATCACACCCGAGTAGTAGTTTACATTTCAAGTCAATAATCTCGTTATCTCTATTGATTGTTAATTTCACTTCATCATCATCTAATGAAGCATCCACTGGCATCGAATTGAGCCAAAGTTCTGCACCTGCTTGCAAAGATTGCTGAACAACACCCTGATCAAATCTCTTACGACATACAACATATGTCCGTGGGTTATTATTTTCTCCGACTGGAACTAAAGTTCCACTTGGCCCATGTATTAGTGCCCCATCAATTTCTTGAAGAATGGTATCTTCCAGTGATACAGAACGCATTGCTTTTGGATTAACCAATCCAGCGCATTGAAATGGACGGCCAATTTCATTGTGCTCTTCTAGCAATAATACGGAGTGACCTCTTTCAGCTAATAAAGTGGCACACCGACCACCTATTGGACCTGCGCCGACAATGACAACGTCCCACAATTGCTGTGTCATCAAACTGCAACCGCAACCGATGAGACATCAACCTTCTCATTGAAATTAAAGATAAATCGCCAAATATATGGTAATTAACGCTTAGCGAATTTATATCCTACAGATTCATTTTTCTTTAGATAAAGGGATGAAGCGAATGGTTTTTGAGTTTTCTTAGAGAGGAAATCATCAAAAGGTCCGAGGGATTTCTTCTCAATTAACTGCTTTGCTTCTTCACGTGTGATCTCTCTTTTTGAGATTTCCCGCATTAACTGAATGCTACAACCAGAACCTGCTTCCTCTGGTTGATATGTAGTTTCAGTTTCAACAATATTAACACTATGAATCGGACAAATAGCAACTACTCCTGCAACAATAGGGAACTTCTTTGCATCTGCAGGTGCATCACGAGGAGGAAACTCATAGCTTATTCGATTTCCAGTCAGAACTAGGAATGCATTGAATGGGCGGTTTTTCTTTGATGTGAAATCTTTCAGTAGTGGTGACTTTCCGTCAGTAAGAATCATCTTTGCCTCTTCAGCAGTTATAGCTCTTTTACACATCTCCTTTGAAACGCCTCTAAATTTACAATCATCATAATCGCAAGCATATACATTAGTTCCAATGCGGATTGTACCATGTTCACAAGCAGGACAAGGGCACAACTCTTCATCGGTTATTTTAGCGGTTGTTTCGCCACCTGCCGATTTTACTTTACCATCTTCTTCTAAGGTGATTGTTGCATCATAACTTTCACCATTGCGATTAAAGAATCCATGCAAATCAATTATTGATTCATTTTCAATCAAGCGTGTAGCGGTGGTTCTATCAAACCAACGACCTGATGTATCTTTCCAAAATACGAATGGACAACCTTTGTCGCGTCCTTTATTTTCGGTGCATTGGTATGACAATGTAGTCTCTTTTATTTGGTTACCACATTTCGGGCAATCACCCAATGAAGGTTCATCCGCATAAAGTTGAACTCGGTCGTGGTCGCGGATTAAATTAACCATCGAAGTCGTCTTAGCAACAATACTTTGCATATATGTCTCTCTTGGTTCCTCACCTCGTTGAACATTTAGAAGCGATGATTCCATTTCCCCAGTTAGTTCAGCCGAAGTAATCCAATCAACAGGAATTCTTCGTAGGACATCAATAATTCTAATTCCATGCGCAGTTCCACTTATAGAGCCATTGCGTGAACGGATAATATATCCTCTATCAACTAATTTTTCAATGGTATCTGCTCTTGTTGCTGGAGTTCCAAGACCTTTGTCTTTGATTGCAGCTGCTAAGTCATCATCATCGATTTGCTTACCAGCATGTTCCATCAATCTTAGCAAACCTGCTTCCTTCAAACGGTTTTTTGGTTTTGATTTCTCCTCTTTGAATTCAGATTCTGTGATATCTGCTTTGCATGGGTTTGATGGTAATGAATTCCAACCTTCAGGCAGATCTTGCTTTTTAGGCTTGACTTCTCTCCATCCAGGAACTTTTAGACAGCGAGATTCTTTGATGAAATTTTCACCTTCGATTGATGCAGTTCTCTTCTGTACATCCCAAGTCGCCTCTGGATACCATGAAGCAAGGAAAGTTCGCACTATTAAATCATATAATTTAGCATGATCTCCACTGAGCCCATCTGGAATTTTCCCAGTAGGAATTACTGCAAAGTGATCACTAACTTTAGCATTATTGAAATTACGTTTTGTATTGTTCATACCAGAACCAGAGGTATTTTTCGCATCCACAATTTTTAGTGCATGTGAATTATATTTGTCCTGTGCAGCCAACTTATGAATTGTGTTGGTGATTTCTTCGAACATATCCTCAGGTAAGTATCGTGAATCAGTACGTGGATAAGTTGTTAATTTGTAAGTGTCATACAACGCCTGTGCTACACCAAGTGTTCTTTTTGCCGACCAAGACCAGATGTTGTTTGCTTCTCGTTGCAAAGCAGTTAGGTCAAAATTGAGTGGTGGCTTTTCAACAGAGTCTCTATTTTTTTGTGTCACATCAGCCTGTGTGTTAGAAGATAAGATTGTCTCAAGTTTTTCTTTTTCAGATGCTTCAATTATTCTATGCGACTTATATTCTGGTCTGTCTTCATCATCCTTATGCCCGTTTCTTTCCCAACGAGCATTCCATGTTGCATCACCTGCGGTAAATTTAGCCTCCAATTGCCAGTATGGAACTGGTTGATGTGCTAGAACTTCTAGCTCGTGATCAACTATCATAGCAAGCGTTGCGGTTTGCACGCGCCCGAGTGAAATAGCGCTCTTTTCATTTCTCTTCTTAGGGAGGAATGAATTGGCAATTCTAGAACCATTCATACCAATTATCCAATCCGCCTCGCTGCGTGAATAAGCTGCATCTCTGAGTGAGTTATATTCTTCACCAGGCTTTCTATCATCCCACGCGTTTTGAATTGAATCCTGCGTCATCGATTGCAGCCACATTCTGCTCGTAGGCAATTTAGACTTGCTATGTGCTACAATGGTTCTGAAAATCAATTCACCCTCTCTTGCAGCGTCACAAGCATTAACAATCTCAGTTACACCTTTGTCTTTAATTAATTTTGTAATAGCAGTAAGTTGTTTCTTTCCTCTTCCACCTATTGCCTTATACTGGAATTCCTCGGGAATGAATGGCAATCTTTCCACTGTTTTCCTCCAATCTTTAAAATCTGCATCATAGTCGTCCATGTACTTTAATTGCAATAAATGACCTATTGCCCATGTGACAACCAAGTCATTTCCTTGCCAATGAGTCTCATGCTTATTATTAGCTCCAAGCACATTAGCAACATCAGCAGCAACACTTGGTTTTTCAGCGAGGATGAGAACTACCATGAATTTTAAGGCCAATGGCGACAATACTTGAACCCTCTCTAAAGTAGATTTGAAAGGGTCTGTAAATAGATACTTTAGTATCTAGTCAAAAGTAACATATTTTTTTTTGAAATTATCACGGTTAGCGGGGACTAATATTTCTTGTGACAATTCTTTGATTGGACTCGTTCCATTTTTGTTCTGAGTTAGGACCTCCACATCCGATACAACCCGGGTATCCAGCAGATAGTAACTCTTCACAAGCATCTATGATGTCAATCCACAAAATATTATCACCCTTGATCCAAAGAATATCTAAATCAGGTTCATTGTGGGAGATTTGTATTATTCTTCCATTGAGTTCTTCTTCCAGAGTTAACATTTCAACAGCGATGTCTGGTCCTTCGGCTATTTGCGGAAATGTTATTCGTGCTGGCTGTTTTTCTCCAAGCCCTACTATCATTTCATTTGTGATAGAATGGTATTCGGGAGGAATTATAATTCGTATTTCCTTTAATCTCAAAATCCTTCTCGAAGCCTCGCGCAGTGCTGGCCATTGGGGGTCAGTGATGCGCATATTTGTGGCCATACAAGCACAAGTCTTGAAGAATACCTTTCATCACCCACCTAATATGGGACTTGGATACAGCATCATCGCCAAGCCCTTATTGGCAATTCAAGATTCAGAGAAAGCGCACAGTAGAGCCTTGAAATTATTGCGAATGATGGTTTCCAATCCAATAACTCGAAGTTCAGTATCACTATTGTACAAACCATCTAAACGAATTCCTACAGTGAGATTTGGCTTAGATTTCAAGAATCCTTTCGGAATTGCTGCTGGAATGGATAAGCGAGCAGAAGCATTGCGTGGCTGGGAATCATTGGGTTTAGGGTTCATGGAAATTGGTGGGATTACAATGCTTGAACAATTGGGTAATCCAAAACCTAGAATGTTTCGGGCAGGAAAATCAAAAGCTTTAGTAAATCGAATGGGTTTCAATAATCCTGGTAGCGAGAAGACAGCAATACAACTTAACAAGCATTTTTTAAAATACGGGCAGCCAAAAATTCCACTTTGGATAAATTTGGGCAAATCAAAACTGACCGAACTTGAAGATGCTGCCACAGATTATGCAACTACGATGCAAAGGTTATGGAAATATGCAGATGTTTTTGTCATAAACGTCTCTTCACCAAATACTCCTAATCTCAGAGAGTTACAGAAAGATGATGATCTAAAGGAGATAATCGATTCTTGTAAGACTGTTAATGAATCTGAATCAAAGTCAAATGGAATCTCTCTAAAACCAATATTGGTTAAGATTTCACCTGATTTGGATGATGACCAATTGATTGCAATAGTCAATACAGCCCGCTCGAATGGCTGTAGCGGTATTATCGCGTCAAATACTACTACGAGCCGCCCGAGCGAAATTAACGCCAAGGAACAAGGGGTATTCACCCAAACTGGCGGCATGAGTGGTTTACCTATCCAGCAAAAATCTACCGAAATGATTTCAAAAATTTATAAAATGACTAATGGAGAGTTCCCAATAATTGGAGTTGGTGGAATAATGTCTGGAGAAGATGCATGGCAGAAAATATGCGCAGGTGCATCCTTGATACAAGCCTATAGTGGATTTGTTTTTGAGGGAGCATCTTTGACAAAGCAGGTAGTAAATGGTATTGATAAGAAAATGAAGCAAAACGGTTATTCAACGTTAGATCAAGCCATAGGAAGTTCTCACAGAGGTGATTGAATGATTGCAAGAAGAACAAGATTCCTAATAATTGGTGGATTAATTACCATCTTCCTTCTTGGTGTTATAATATTAGAAGCGCCAGAACCCACCAGGACTGTAGATGTTCTAATGGATGATCCTGGTTCATTGATTGGCAAATCAATTGCTATTAGAGGTGAAGTTTCCGATGGAAGCATTGACAATGATACATCAACATTTATTCTACATGGTGATAGTGAATCTGTTATTATTGATTTTTCTCAAGCATCTGTATCGAATGGACTTGGCGATAATAGAACGGTATACGCTGAAGGCATTTTAAGATTTGAAAATAATCAATATATATTTGAGGCAGAAATCATCAAAACCTCCTGTCCATCAAAATATGAAGAACAAGTTGAACAAGAATCGGAATAATATTCCTTGCTGCCAAAGCGAGTTGTTCAAATATAGCCTGTGTTAGGATTGGATGGGATAGGTGGGGAGCTAGGCGTACCCTATACCACAAATCGTCTTTATGGTGGGCTGAAAGCCTTGGGGCGGCGAAAGCGGCTTATTGGTTTCTGTATGCGGACATTGATGTCTCGCCCCCACATGATTCGGGTGCTATAAACCGTCTTCGGAAGAAAACGGGAATTAGATAACCGAGGGATTAGGTCAGGCCGGGAACGGAGCAGCCCTACTCGGGGCCATGAGTGCTGTGGGGTTTCGGGATGGAGGAAGTGTACAGATTTGGCTAATAGGGACGAGCGTCCACCCTCGGATTCCCACCTTTATTCATATGTCAAAGATGACATCACAAAACCATCCAGGTCCTTGAAACGATGGAACTTCTGGCCATTTACTAATAATCTCTTGTTGATGAGATACTTCTTCAAATTTTAATTGGTGACTTGTGACTGCCTTAATCTCAATTTCACGAGTAATCAATTCACAATCAATCCATGAAACTTGAGCCTGCAAATTCAGTTTTCCGTTTGAATGGCTGACAATCACTTGTCCATCAACAAACCATTGCTGCTTGATTTCGCTACGATAAAGAATTTCGTCCAGCCATTTTAGCAAAAGTAGGTCATAGCAAAATTCATCGTCCCCACAATCAATACTAACATTCCATTGTGAATTGTGTCTTAGATGTTTATTTAGATGTGAATTCGATTCATCATCCAATAGAATATTTTGCATTCCAAGGGCTGCCTCCACCATCAAATTATTTGGTGAATTAGAAAATGCACGTAAACCGATATCGGCAGTGGTTGGCCTTGGCCAATAACTCATAATATCACCTCAACGCTTGGATACTTGGAGATTCCAAGCCATTTCGCCTATTCTATCCACTAAATCGTCACGATTCAATACAAATGAGTCTGAACTACTTGCTGCAAGAATACATTCGCATGCCGCATTTACTAATTGTGCCGTATGTGAAACGCCTAGTTTTTCTGAAATCGCAACTGCAATAGCAACCACTGCAGCATCTACTAAACCAATCATTTGTCGCAGGTCTGTCAATGTACATTCTGCATGGACAGAACTTCCATCAGCGGAATAGATTGTGACTCCGGCAGCTCCACAAACTACCACCAAATGTTTCCAATCATGATTTTTTATTAGTAAATGCGCAGCATCATCACCATGCTCTACACCCAAACGTCTACGCATTAATTCTAAACCATTGGCTTGGAATATTACCCAATCAACTCCATGAGTATTATGTAATCCCGTTAATTTAGGATCGGCTATTACAGGAATATTATTCCGTGATGCAGTCTCAATAATTGTTTTGACTCCCTCTTCAACGATAACTCCTTGTCCATAATCTGAAAGAATAACTGCCGTTGCTTTATCAAGATGGAATTTGGCTTCTTCAAACAAGGCCTTAATCGCTTCACTTGGAATAGCTTCATCACCTTCAATATCCCAGCGAAGAAGTAATTGTTCTTCGCTAACTAGGCTCTCTCTGGTTGCAAGGAGTCTATTTTTTACAGTTGTAGTAATTCCTTCAACGATGGCGATTCCAGTTGATTTAACACCCTCATCTTTCAAAGAATCAAAAACACTAATTCCAGCTCTGTCATCACCAACAACGCCGAATAGATGCGTTTCAACACCCATAGAAATCAATCCCCTTGCAACGTGTGCAGCACCACCAACATCCTCTTCACGACGTGTTTCTCTCAAAACTGGAACAGGAGCATTAGAATTGAGATTATTAGCGTAGCCATGGATATACCTGTCCAGTATAATATCTCCAATCAAAACTACCTTACTATATTCAATTGATTTCACTTGAACTCTCAATGCGTTCAGTTGGTCGTGGATTGCGACTTCATCATCGGTCATGCCCATTTCAAGTCCCCTCGTAATGGGTGGTTATGGGGGCATCATTTGATGCTATCGCGTAATTCAGCAAGAATTTCTGCATGTTGCAATTGTGAAATGTTCAAAGTTTTTTGTAATGTTTGAAGCATTGCATCCTCATCAGCAGTAATTATTCCATCTGCTAGCGCAGTTTCTAAAGTCGCACGATATGTTCTGATATTTTGTGGTAATACAGGTTCTTCTATTGCAACTTTTAACAATCTTTGATGCGCTAATTGATCTATTCCAAATGCAACTCTTACCGTTTCAAGTAATGCTACTTCATCTTCAATTAATTCACCATCTACTAATGCTTGCTTCAACATATCAAGGTAAATTTCTTCAGGTGGTGGAACTTTTTGGCTACGGCGTGATTCATCTGATAGTCTACGGACTCTTTCGGGGTGCATCCCTAAGAACTCTACAACTTCAGATAGTAATTGCTGCTCATCTTTGGTAATTTTTCCGTCTTCCCATGCCCTTGCAAATAATCTTCTAACTAGTTGTTCACCAGCCTGAGCATCTAGTGATGCTACTCCATCTGGATTTGAAACAGGAGAAATAACAGGGTTTTGATGGAATGTCATGGCTTCATCGATGTGAGAAAGTAAATCAAGAGTTAATTGACCGCCCTTTCTTAACTCTGAGATTTTTATGGAAGAACCATCATTTATGACTTCTCTAGATAGGATATTGTTACGTAAAAAAGATGCTCTTTCGCGTCCTTTAGAAGTCAACCCATATACGATTCGCCTTTGTTTGGCTCCCGGAACATGTCGTTTGCTTGAAACTAGACAACCATTACTCTCCAATCGCTTCAGAGTTCTTGGAACATGCTTTCTTTGAACATGAACGGCTGCAGATATTCCAGCTTGTGTTAATGATAGGGGCGCTTCCCATTCACCTTCCGGTAAAACATGGTCATGAAGATGTAATAACATCCTTTCTTCAGTGGTTAATGAACCTAGATAACCGTCAACCACTGAATCCCCTCTATGCTGGCTAAGATAGCGAAAGCACATAGGAACATCGGTTCAAGTCATCAGAATTTACCATGAAGTTTGCTAATTGGCGTGATTGATTCTCCGACGCACTCAATTATGTGGGTTGCTAGCCGACATTATGGGGGACCAAAGTCGCAAGTTTACGCCAAGACAACGTAACCGTCGCCACCTTGGTCAACCTTCAAGCAAAAATCAAGCACCTGCTAAACCTCTTCCCGCCCCTGTCAAGAGAGGAAATTATTGGTATGTTGCAGCGCCACTATCTTCAAGATTATACCAAAAAAGTGGCCTTGGTCAAACAACATCCGACGGGGGTATTCTATTGCTTAGCGAGGAGGTATTATTCTGCCACTGGCATAGGCATATGCCTCTTCCATACGATTCATGGTTTACCGAACAATTGGATTTAGATTCACAACATATTGCTCGTGCGGTTGTTTTTGATGTTGCAAGGAGTGGTGGCGGATTGGTCATTCCAACAGTTCATCTCAAAGATGAATTGGCTGAAAATATCCACCCTAGTACATGGGCAGTAAGGTGGAGAAGAGATCAATTATTTGGCAAAGAGCAGCCAGAGGCACAAGCAAGATGGGCTTGCACTACTGATTTGGTAGATATCGTTGAATTATTAGTGTGGGCGAGTAATGTTAAATCAGAAGGATATATTCCTGAATTATATATTGTTGATGAAGAGATGGATGTGACTATGTACAGGCTTGACAATATCAATATGGAAGGTAATCAAAAAACTTGGAATCAATTAACTGAAACAGAGCAGGATTCAATTCGCCAACTTTGGTCACAAAAACTTCCGTGGGGTGATGGCTGGTACATCCCTTCTCAGCAACAATGGGCATGGACTGCGGTTGGTGTTGAGCATATGAGTGGTAGACTGTTGAGGCGAGAAGAAGGCGAATGGCTTGCTAATATACTTTCAAATGAAAATCAATCTTCTGATGTCGATTCTCTTTTCGCCCACTTGATGGCAAAAGGGCTAATAATTCGACCAGGATTCAAATTTGGCTGCCGATGGAGAGTTTATGATGCGCCAGTGGAAAAATCCCATGCTCCTTGGCTAGTACAAACTGAATCAGATGCACCTTCAACTTGGGAGGGAGTTTGTCTTTCCGTTAGATTAGCAGAAGGCGTCCACAAGAGTTGGGTTTGTATTATAGCGCAGCAAGATGAGTGGAATTGTCTACAAATAAAACGCTGGTTGCCTGGAAAAAATTAATCAATTAATCTTCTCCATGGATCTAATTGAGGAGGATTCTCTTCGATAGATACAATACTCATCTGTTCACTTTTTGCATCATTATCTTGTGTGTTATTCGCTTCATTTAAAGTTGAATTCTTTTTCTTGTTAATGGTGTCTCGCATCCCAAGAATAGTCCATAACATCGCTAAAACACCAGCCAATGCAAGCAGATTAGAAGGTTTTCTCCATTGTTCCAGTTCTGAAGAATCGGATTGCGCAACAAATTCAACAGGGTATTCCCATCTATGTCCAGAAAATGAAACCAGTACTATTTCTCCATTGACAATCATTCCGTCACTGAGTAAACCCTTTGGATCTATATCAATAATTAATTGACTAGATTCATCTAAAATTATTTCATCATTTGTTTCAGCAATACGTGATAATGGACCATTAAGTTCGACTCTAAATGAATTTGAAAAGTTACCCATTGAATCAATTTCTACGATTACTTGTTGCTCCTGTTCAAAATCAATCTTACCAATTATTTCGCTTGGAATAGGTATCTTCCCCAATGTTAGCAGCATTGTATTTATTTCAAAATAAGAACTTCCGCAAGAAATAGAACCGGATAATACAGACTGCGATTGGGGTGCTCTAGTTCCGTTAATTATGGCAGAGAATTGCTTTGTACCAGCAGTCATTTGAGCATCATCAGAATTTGCAAATAAAATCTGATTACCATCTGATAGTAGTAAATCTAATACCATAAGGCAATTTTCAGAACCAGTCGCAGTGAAAGTAAAATCATCACCAGGGAGGGTTACATAGCCATGGTCTTGGAGATCAATATCCATTGAAGGAGAGCAATTAGGGGCAGTAAAGTTGACAAAATATTCTTGGTTATGCTCTACTGTGGCAATCCAGGGAACTAAGACTCCATCATGATCAAAAATCTTTATTCCATCCGCTCCAAAACTACCCGAATTAAATAAATCATCAGCCTCTCCACTATTGGTTCCACTGGTCATGTCATTTCTTCCATCCGCTTCGATAACCGATAACCAAGGTTGCTCAGGGTCACGGTTCAATTCATTCTGCTCCATATCACCTACACTCTTGTCTTGATATGTTACTAGAAGGCCTGAACCGGGAAGGTGTGAATCAAAACCACTATTGCTCCTATATTCTAACCAAATTACTTCTGCTTGATATATTTGAATTTTCAAAGTATCACCTCCTTCACTTACGCCGGTCATTTTGATACTTGGTCCAATGCATGGAGAGATTGCACTACTCGGCCATTGTAAATCCATATTTTGTTGACGTACTGCACCTATTAATTCTAGACTTGCAGCTGTAGGTAAAGCAGGCCAAGAACCCCCACCATTCCAATTTCCACTAGCCATAATATCCCAATCTCCAACTCCCTTCCATTGGTGAGTTTGGAATGTATCATGAACTGGGTACAGGTCTAGGGCTCCCATTTGATGTAACATTTCGTGTAGCATTGTCCCTATTCCACTTGACCCAGTACGCAAACTAGACATTGTATAGTGTCCAACTTTCAAGTCCTTTGAAAGTTCTATTGGTTCTTTGAAAGTGGTATAGTGACTCCAAATCCGATCACTTGAACCGGTATTTTCTTCTTGTCCCTTGGTCGTATGTAAAATGAGTAAACGATCGACCC
>JAACCR010000023.1 GCA_009937205.1 Methanobacteriota archaeon
ATTCGTTGAAGTTTAAACTTCAATAGTAATATCTGGTACAATGGAATAATCCAATAGTACCAAACTAACGGTATAAGTTACTTCTTCTCCACCATCATTGCGATTGCATAATGGATTTAGGGTATTACCTGTTTCGGCTACAACTGAAATTTCAACTATATAATCGCCCATTCCAGTTTCTCCACCTTCGAGCTTATCCATTATTTCAGACTCTGATAATCCTGTAACAACTGTATCGATTATTGAGGAATCATACCATTCTGCTGTGATTGCATGACTACCTGGGTTCTGTCCTGAACCTGATGCAGTGTTATTGCCTCGAGATACTGTTGCGGAAATTGTATCTGGTGCATCATTTCCACCTGCTGGACCGGCACAATTTAGCGGAGGTCCTGAGGCTGTTTCATCTTCATCATAAGTCATGTTAACTATCACTGCAACTAAATTCTTGTCAGCAATTTGACTTTGTACAGCATCTGAATGCAAGTTGATGGTCAGTGTTTCTCCATCTGCAATACCTTCAGTAGCACTATCTAATTCGATAAATGTATATTCTCCAGATACCTTGTAATCACCAACAGTTCCAAATGATCCACCGGATGAAACATTGCTGGATGCAAAATTAAAATATAGAGGGAATGCAAGCATAAAAAATATGATCAATGCTACTGTGATTTGAGTATCACGGTTGGATTTCAAGTTTTCAGCAAACTCACTTAGGTTGGCCCTTTCAATCTCTCCTACTGTAACTGTGGCGGGGCATCAACCCTATTACTTTCGGTTGATTGATAATTTGTAATTTGGCTTATTCTTCACTAGTTATTGAGCCAAACCAAGGTTCTTGTGCGACTATAGGCCACTGTTTTGATTTTACATTAAATCCCAGTTTGGCAAACTTTTTCCTAGATTTCCTCCACACCGGTAGCAAATATCCAATTTTAGATCTTTCACCAAAGGACCATCTCCATGGACAGCGAGGGAGTAGTGCAACCCAATTGTGAATCAAATTTCTTGTTAAGGGATGTTCTTGGCCACCAGGTAATAACCAACTTGCAATGTTAATGGCACCACTTGACCCTCTAGTTTCTGACCAACAAACCAGTTCAAGTCCTCTGAGTGGCCCATCTTTCACCACCAAACCTAGGGTTCTAGCTGATTGGGCCATCGGCATAATGATTGCAAAGCGATCGACTAATCTTGAACCTTCATGCCTTTCTAATTGCCAACCAGCAGAATCTGCTAACTCACGTAATGCTTTGATACATTCAACTGGTGTTGGTGAGAGTTCCAAATCTAAGGTCGCCCTCTTCACCATGGCTGATGCTGTAGTCAATAGTGCATCAACAAACCGGATGAAAGTTCTCACTCAGAATAACAATAAATTACAAAATAAAATTTTAGCCCTCTCAAAATCCTCAGATAATGAGAGGGCGAAATCCCAACGTTGGGATACCTATTGCCGCAGCAATAGGTGTAACTCGAATGCACGGTAGACTGTTTGATCCACGCCCAAAGGCGAGGTATTCCGTTGAGTCTGGACCGGAGGCGTTTACCGTGCAATCACTCACTAGACCATTTACTGGTCAAGCGAGAACGCTCGGCGGCGCTCGGAGTCCAATTCAACCGAATAGGGAACCAAGACCGTCGAAACCAGCTTCTTCATCCTCTTCTTCTTCTTCCTCTGCTTCAGCAGGGGCGTCAGAGGTCGAAGCAGCTGCTGCAGGAGCAGCAGCGGCAGGTGCAGCGACAGCTTGGGTCATAGCATCAGCGATGTCGACACCAGCGAGAGAAGCACAAAGTGCCTTCACGCGAGCAGCGTCTACATCTACACCAGCACCAGCCAAAGTGGCAGTGACAGCTTTTTCAGTTATTTCATTTCCAGCAGCGTGCAGTAGCATAGCAGCGTATACGTATTCCATTATTTTTCACCTCAATATTTCGTTCAACCGAATAGGTCTCCAAGGCCGCCGAAACCGGCTTCCTCTTCTTCCTCGTCTTCTTCTTCATCTGCCTCGGTAGGGACTGATGAATCACTCTCAGCAACAGCAACGGATGCAGATGCAGCAGCGTTAGCCGCAGCGCCTAGCATAACCGCCAGTTCGTCGTCGAGAGCGTCACTGTCAAGAGAGCTTGCGACAGCCATAGCGCCGCGGTGTGCTCTTCCGACAAGATGCGGCATGGTGTCAGCAGTAGCGACAGCCGCTTCCAATGCAACAGCAAGAGCCTCACGGCTCGCCTATGCAAGGATTGTTGGCATTGTTTGGTTAGTAAACCAAGTAATGTTGCAAGCAAGATTGAATACTCCTGATGCATAAGAAATTAAATCACTCTCAAATTGTTCGAAGTTGATATCTAATGTGCTAGGGGCGAAAACAGTTCCACCCTCTAGTGTACCACACAAACGTAGACCTGCTACGATTGGGTTGATGCCTAACTTAGACAACATTAGACCGAGTTCTCCTTCGAATTCTTCTCCTTCTTTGAGAATAACAGTTCTCTTTTGGATTTGTACGGAGCCCTTCATGATCTTAGCAGGAATTCCTACAGAGTTCAAGTCACCAACTATTGGACCAGGGGGCATTCCAGTGTCCATCTTCTCAACTACAATGTCGTAAGGAGCACGATCACCAGGCTTAGCAGCACGGCCAGCTTGAGTTGCTTTCAATGCTGTGAATACCTCAAATGAATTTAATTTACTTGATGATACTAGTGCAGGTTGTACTGCACCATCGAATAATTGTTCTAGATTGTCTGCCTTTAGACCTGCACGTTCCCAAGCAAGACGCATCAAACGCTTCTTAGCAACGCGAATTGCTAAGCTTTCACGAAGTGAAGAGCGCATTCCAATCATGGAATCTGCTGGAACTCCGTGGATGTCAATAACTGCAATTGTGTCACCGCTTTCAAGAAGGTTGACTAAATCTACAACCGCATCTTTCTTCCAGGAAACTACCTTAGGAATCAATTAACCACCTCGATTTGTTGTGCCGGACCCATTGTGGTCTTGATGTAAAGTGAACGAATGTTTCCAATTCCACGCTCTAACTTTGAGGTTACACGATTGTAAACTGCCATAGCATTAGCGTATAGTTCCTCTTCGCTTTGATTTACAGTTCCAATTGCTGCATGGAAAGTAGTTTTGTCACCAGACTTGACGACAACGGTTGACATTAGACCTGTAGCGATAATGCCTGGATCTAATGTTGGAGGAACTGGACGTGGCATTTTGCCCCGAGGACCTAGAACTACACCGAGGTATCTACCGATGAGTACCATGTGAGGAACTTCGGAAAGGAAGTAATCGTAAGAGTTAGCAACTTTCTTTGCTTTACCCTTGTTGCCGCCCAAATCTTCAATCTCTTGTGGAGTGATTACGGTAAGTCCTGCAGCCTTAGCCTTAGTTGCGGCTTCGCTTGCAGCGAACATTGCGATTTTTAATTCTCGTCCGCGACCAGATGGAAGACGGATCTCTTCCTTGATACGGTTAGTAGGGTTCTTCAAGTCAACATCCTTGATTGTGAATGCAATATCCACGGATTCGACAAAATTACGCTTAGGTGCATTACTTAATGCGTCTTTGATTGCTTGGTTTATTTTGTTTTCCATAATAATCACCTCTGCGGTCAGCGAAGCAAATTAATGCCTCTCCCGCGGTTCGTAATTCAGTTAAATCGCTCGTCCCATTCTCCATTGCTAATGATCTGTAGCGCTTCATTTGCCCAGTGACCATCAATCTTTACACGCATAGATACACATGTTCCAATTATCTCTCTGGTTTGTGCTTTTAGATCAGCACCAGTTAGATGGCCTAAGTCTGCCTTCTCTTTTGCAACTTCCATTGCTTTCTCAAGAGAGAGACTTTCAGTAGCAGCGTCAAGACTTCCGTTACACTTCTTAACTCCAAGAGCTTTGATTATCAGCTTTGATGTCCAAGGTTTCGGCATATGTGTCAACTCCATTACTCACAGACGTGGGTATTTCGCCGACTAAACTCCCCTATTTAACCGCGCCGCGGCTGAAATAATGAGTGGTCATAAGGAGAATTGGCTTTGAAGCGGTGAATAGCCTACTAATAGATGCCAAATAGGGCTTCAATCGTCAACTCTTTCGATTACACGGACGTGGTCGCCACGCATGTTCAAAGTCATTGGAATAGGTTGTTCGTACAACTCCATACTAACTTCTTCCTTCATTTCTGCAACACTGATTACACGAGCCTTCTCACCCTTGAATGCGCCTGTAACGATTTCAACGATACAGCCAACTTCAATTCCAGAGGTCACTGCCTTCGGTTCGAGGTATGGTAGGATATCTTGCAATGGTGCTTCACCAGGAAGTACTGTCTTTGCATTCTTTAGCGGTGTTTGATTTAGACCACGACGAGCCTTAGGATCTCTTCCACCAGAACGGCCAATCAATTTCTCAACATGGTGCAATGCACTTGATTCAACGAAAACATATCCACGCATGGCTGGTGGATGAAGAATTGACATTATGTCATTTTGCAGAGTGGTTAGAGAACCACTGCCGTGCAAACGTGCATACATTTCGTCTGCAACTCTTTTCTCTGCACCGATTGCGGTTTTAACAATGAAAAGGAAAGAACCGACTGAACCATACATTGCCTTGAATAGTCCATCTGCGTTTTCCATATCGATGTCTGAGAAAATACAACGGTATTCTTGCAATTGACCCGGGTCAACCCAGCGACCTTCAGTATAGCGCCCTTTGACTTCGATCTCATCTGTATTAGAAATAACAAGAATTGGCATTACATCGACCAAACTTCGGCCCATATCGATACCTCGCTCTGGACCAGTGCAGTCATAGTGTAAACTCTCAACCGGAATTCCTGTTGAGTCTGAAACACGTTGAATGACTTCTTCTGGGGTGTCTGCGACTCCCCATACTCCGTCCCAAAGTCCAGGGAAATCTCCATCTGACTCTCCTCTCTTAAGGAGGAGAAGCTTTTCTTCAAATCTAACAAATACTACGAATGCGTCAGTCATATAATCACCTTTTTCAGTTACCGATGTTGAAAACATCATGGATTAAGTATGGTATGAAATTATCCATCAATACAAGCATTGCGAATCCAATAGCTCCTAAGACGAATAATCCGATTCCGCAAATGATGACAGTCTGCTTAAACTCTTAAGGAGTCGGCTTTCTTGCCATTCGTATAATACGAGCCCATGAGCCCCTAGAGACCTTACGGAATTGTGATTCAATCCAATCTTGCTTGTCTTGAACTTTGTCCTCAAATGATTGAGTTTCGGAGTTTTCGTTAGACATGGTATAACCTCGGATATCCTGCCCAACTGCCCACCTAATATAACCGCTTTGATAGGTAAAACTTGTCTAGATGATAAATAGTTTCAACCAAATACCCAATATTGGTGTTGGGAAATGTTGCTGAAAAAACCCGAGCATTGATGAGGGGCTACAGTGACAGGACCGATATGGCAGAACGCGACCCCTATTCCGTATTAGGCGTTAACAAGGGTGCCAGCGACGCTGAAATCAAGCGTTCATTCCGCAAAAAAGCCCGTCAGTTCCACCCAGATCGTAATCCTGACGATGCTGCTGCTGAAACTAAATTCAAAGAAGTTCAAGCAGCATATGATACAATTGGAACTGCGGATTCACGCAGAGACTATGACCAAAAGCAACAGATGTCGAATATGTTCGGCGGTGGAGGAAATCCATTCGGCGGAAGAGGTGGCAATCCATTTGGACAATCCCAGTTCAATTTCGGCGGCGGTGGTAGAGGAATGGACGATATCTTTGGCCAAATGGGGTTCGGAGGAGGAATGCCTGGTGGTGGCGCTAGACAACGAAATTCTCCATCTCATCAGCAATTACCAAAGGGCGCTGATATCAATGTTGGAATTGATATCACAATGGATGAGGCGAAAAATGGTGGTAAATTTCCATTTACTTTCAAACGATTCAGAAAAAATGGTAACGAAATGGAAACCAAGACTATCACGCTGAAAATTACTATTGCTGCTGATGCAAAACATGGTCAAATAAAACGTCTAAAAGGACAAGGTCATGACCACCCACAAGGAGATACTGGAGATGTATTGGTCGTCATTAGAATAGATGCTGGAGAAGGCACCTATTGGGAAGATGGCGTATTGGTACAAGATGTTCCAACTCCATATTCAACATTGGTTTTGGGCGGTAAAATAAAAGTCAAACTACCTTCTGGAAAATCTGGGAATCTAAGTGTTGCTGCTAATACCCAAATTGGTGACCGCAGAAGAATGGTTGGTGCAGGGTTCGACGGCGGTGATTTGGATCTTGAATTTGTTTTACAAGAAAACGAACAGTTGACCGCTGCGCAACTCAAGGCTTTGAAAGCATTACAAAAAAGTGGATTGTAATACAATTAGGTAGACGATACTTCATCACCTGTTACCTTGACGTAACCATATGGCGAGAGGGCGTGGCGGCGGTAGAGGACGCGGTCCAAATTCAAATAGCGCTGGTAAGCATCAAAACAAAAAAGGCCCTCAGATACCCGAAGATGAGAAATTGTGGCGGCGCTTGTCACAGCAATTTGCTGATGATGAGGAATTGTGGGGAAAATCATGGACTAATCAGCAAATTGCCGACCTCCTCGTCGAAGGTGAAAACTTGACGCATCGTTTTTCAATCGATAGTAAAGCCGAGAAAACATTTCGCAGTGGATTAGATGAGGCACTTGCAATTGGCCGTAAAAAGAATGAACGATTCACCTCACTAGAAGATAAAATGGTTAGATTGGTTAAGCCTGCGTATGTTGAAATAATTGAATCGGCGGTAGCAGATTGGAAAGCATTCTCTTCTAGACATGCACAAAAAGGCGGTACATCTCTTTGGGGAAGACCTCCTCTTAGAGTCGGTGAAGAATTACAAACAAATGATAAAAGTGCACAATTAAGTTATGTTAGTGAGGAAGATGCTCAACGGTATTCTTTGCTAGAAAGTGTTTGGCTCGCCGATTTAATGGGTCAAGATTATCCTAAAGAATTCTCTCTAATGCCAGGAGAGACCGTCATGTCATGGGGTGCATTTTCATTACTCAAAGAAAGTCGTTTTATTGCAAAAAGAAGAGGTGGGATGCGGTTTCAAGAAGCAGAACCAGCAATGGCCTTATTATTAATTTCAGCAAACCATTGGAATGCAGAACAACTCCTAGACTCTCGCTTATTGGCTAGAAGAAGGGCTAATGCAAATCCATTTCCAAGAGAGTATGACCAATCACTTTGCGCAAAAGCAGAATTATTGAAAGAGGTGGATGCCGAGTCTGCATTGAAGGAAGGCAGAACCGATTTACGACATCTACCGTTCGTAACTATCGATCCGCATGATGCAAAAGATTTCGACGATGCAGTGTGCTTGGTTGAAGAAAATGGAATAAAAACACTGTGGGTTGCAATCGCCGATGTTGCCCATTATGTCACCCCAAATACAAGTCTTGATGCTGCTGCAAGAGCTCGTGCCACCTCAGTCTATTTACCTCATACCGTACTACCAATGCTACCTCCTCGCCTAGCCGATGACCTTTGCTCATTACGAGAAAAAATACCTCGATACGCGATGGCTGTTGCAATGAAACTTGATGATGCGGGTGAAATAGCAGATGTTTCTGCTTACGAGGCAGTTATTGAGGTAAAACAAAACATGGCATATGAAGATGCATTAGATAATCCACAATTCTCTGAAATGTTTACTCTAGCAAAGAAATGGCAGGAGAAGGAGTTGCGATTAAATATCTCTAATGCTGAATTACGTCCTCGGATTATTGATGACCAAATCACTGTTGAAGTCAAGTGGCCAAATGATGCTACTCGGATGATAGAATCTCTAATGGTTGCAACAAACTCAGCCATAGGCCACTTGTTAGGAGCAGCAGGCGCTCCACTTCCTTGGAGGTGCCACGCACCACCCGATACCCCTGAAATTGAAGGATTAAATGCTAAATTAGAGGAACTAGGCGTCAGTATTCGTCTTCCTTTACCCAGTAGTAGAAAACAAGGTGAATCTTCTGCTGAACATTTGACAAACCTTCTAGGTGCATGGGCTGATAATTCTGGTGGAGGAATCGATTTGTCTAATTTGATTAGTGATGATGATAGTGAAGGTGCTGTTGATGAATATTTACAAGATGTACTGAATCCTGAAGCAAGGAACGAAATTTTGGATTCTCTCGCTGATGCTCAAAAGGAGGCGAGTGAATTAGACGATGTGATTAGAAGAGTCGTTGATCAGGGTTTATTCCAGTTGATGCAAAGAGCAAACTATAGTGAAGAAAACATTGGTCATTTCGGCCTTAATTTAGATGCTTATGTTCATTTTACTTCACCGATTAGAAGATATCCTGATTTGATGGCTCACCGTCAGTTAAAGGCATACTTACGTGGAAATGAATGGACTCATTCACTTGAGGAAACTGCCGATTTAGCAGGCCATTGTAGTGATCGAGGATACAAAGCAAAACGGCTGGAATGGGAACTTGTTGCCAATGCATATCATCTACATCTGTTGAGAGGGGGAGGAATTGGGGATGAACAACAATTGAGTGATGTAGCCACTCCACTAGAAGGTAAATCTTGGCCAGCTAGAATTGTGGGGCTACGAACACCTTGGGTTTTCTTGGATTTAGCAGATGATGGTTCTGTTCAAGGACGCATGCACCTAAGACAAATATCTGGCAAGATTAGGACCGTAATAGATGAACACGGACTAGAAGTTGTTCCAGCAGAACCTGATGAAAGAGGGCAACAGAAGGCAATCGTCAAATTAGGACAGAAATTCCCTTGCCGATTACGCGGTCTTGACATTTGGTCTGGTTCTCTTGACCTAGCCCCAAATCGCTGAAGTTGTACAATAATTTTATTGTAGTCAATAACGCATATTTATTAATGACTACAATAACCTAAGAACATGGCGAGAGTGAAGGCTAACCTATGTGCTTGTGATTGCAAGATGAAACGCCTCTACACACGGGCAGAAGGCGGCAAAGGTTGGGATGGTGTCGGATGGATGTGCACTTGCGGTTGTGGTTGTATTTGTTTTGATGAGGGCGAATGGTCAATGATCGGTTGTAGTTCTGATAAATGTCAACCGGATGAAAGTGACTCGGAATCCCAAAATGGAGATGGGCAAAATGACTGCTGCTAATTCCATCACCCTAAGAGTGGGTGGAATGACTTGCGGTGCGTGTGTTGCTTCGGTTGAAAATGTGGTCTCTAAAGTCGAAGGTGTTGTTCAGGTTTCTGTCAATTTACCATTAGAAAAAGCAACTATTGTCGCTAAAGATTCTAGCCAACTTGATGAGTTGAAATCTACCACCATTGCTGCTATTGAGCGTGGTGGTTTTACTGCAAGTGACCTAGTTCCTGCACTACAAGTTCGTGATGATGCCATAGAAGATGCAAGACTTCAAGGAAAGAAAGTTGTTGTTGCTTTCGCACTAACAATTCCGATTTTTATCTTGACGATGTTATCCCCTGACTTCGGTAAAATCGGCGAGGTAGATAAGCGCTTATTGCTAGCAATGATAAGCATCTTGCCCGTTTATTTCTGGTCGGGATGGGAATTTCATTCAAGAGCTTGGAAATCATTGCGGAAGGGTAGTGCTAACATGGATGTCTTAGTTCATTTAGGAACGACTGTAGCAGTAATTTGGTCAGGTGCAGTTACTATTGCACCGATGATAAATAATGCACCAAATCTTCTACTGCAAGCTGAACATGTATTCTTTGATGGTGCTGCATTTATTATCACATTTGTTCTACTTGGAAATTATATTGAGGCTCGAGCAAAACTTAGAGCGACCGATGCCATTCATTCATTAATGCGCTTGCAACCAAAGCAAGCGCGAGTGATTAGTGATGAAAAATTAGGCCATACAGAAGTGGTAGATGTTGACCAAATCTCTAAAGGAACTCTAATCAAAATATTGGCTGGAGAAACGATTCCATTGGATGGGGAATTGATTGAATGTAAGGCTAGTATAGATGAATCAATGATGAGCGGTGAGCCATATCCAGTGAGAAAAAAGTCTGGTGATATCGCTAATGCTGGAACTATTGTCTTAGATGTAACTATCATTCTGCGCGTCACTGCTTTGTCGACTGATACCATGTTAGCTAATGTCATCCAATTAGTGGAAGATGCTCAAATGGGTAAGGCTCCAATTCAGAGATTAGTGGATCGGATTGCTGCGGTATTCGTACCCGTAGTAACAGTATTAGCTATTGTAGCCTCCCTATATTGGTGGCAATTTGGAGATTCCACCGCTGCTCAATTTTCTATGACTTCGGCTGAATTAGCAGTGATGGTACTAGTTTCTACTCTAGTTATTGCATGTCCTTGCGCCTTAGGGTTAGCAACACCAACCGCGTTGGTAATCGGTACTGGTGTAGGTGCAAGATATGGTTTGTTAATCAAGGGAATTGAAGCCTTAGAAAAGTCGCATAAAATTGATACTATGGTGGTTGATAAAACCGGGACGATAACTTCTGGAAAACCCCGTGTATCTCATATTGAATTATTAGATACGGAAGTTAAAGAAATTCTTTCTATCGCTGCCGCTTTAGAAAGTGAATCAACACATCCATTATCACAAGCGATTCAAACATCCTGGTCCAATGTCACTTCTGACAAACCTACTATTTCTGACATTCAAACCGTTGCTGGCTGTGGCTTATTAGGAGATATGCAAGGTGAATTGGTAGCGATTGGCAATGTTTCAATGATGCAAGATGTTGGAATTGAAATCGATGAACAATTAAGCAAAAAGTTGGCCTCAGCCGCAGCAAAGGGTGTGACCATTGTACTGGTTAGTGTTGGAACTCGGCTACTGGGCTGGATAGAAGCAAGAGATAGAGTTCGTTCCACCTCGGCTATGGCTGTAAAGAAAGCAAAACAAATGGGAATGGAAGTAATTATGCTAACAGGTGATAGACTTGAAGCTGCACAAAGTATTGCAAATACTGTTGCCATAGACCAAGTTATTGCAGGTGTAAAGCCTGCTGAAAAAGCAGATCATATCAAGCGATTGCAAAGCCAAGGCAAGACCGTTGCAATGATAGGTGATGGCATCAATGATGCTGCTGCACTTACTGTTGCAGATGTTGGACTTGCCATGGGTGCTGGTTCACAAATTGCTCTTGAAAGTGCTGACATAGTACTAATTCGCGATGATTTAATCGATGCTGTGTCCGCCTTACAACTAGGTAAAGCAACCATGTCACGAATTAGAACAAATCTATTGTGGGCATTTGGATATAACGTGATTGGAATCCCTCTTGCAATGGGGCTTCTTCTGCCGTGGACAGGTTGGTTACTTCCGCCTGCCTTTGCTGCAGCTGCGATGTCTATGTCATCGGTCAGTGTGGTCTCAAATTCACTTCTCCTCAAATG
Source organism: Methanobacteriota archaeon (assembly GCA_009937205.1). Classification (GTDB taxonomy): domain Archaea; phylum Thermoplasmatota; class Poseidoniia; order Poseidoniales; family Poseidoniaceae; genus MGIIa-L1. The sequence continues at coordinate 11,422 of JAACCR010000023.1, forward strand.
GTGGAAGCCTATACAGAATTGATTTTGTTAGCCATTTAGTTGAAATGAAGAAGGCGTGTGGCCTAACACATGAGCGAAGTAATTCACAATTTAACCATCACCGGCATGACTTGTGGAGGATGCTCTGGAAGAGTGACTAGAGTCCTTGA
>JAACCR010000121.1 GCA_009937205.1 Methanobacteriota archaeon
ATTAATTGCCATGGTTCCGGGTCGTTGTTGACCATTCCCCAATGTTGCCAAATGTAATCACAAGAGGCATCCAACCCATCCACTATTAGATTGACAGTATCGTTAAATTCACTAAATGTGTTGGGTTGGCTTGCATTTTCATCGACATACCGAGAAAGTAAGATGCCTATTTGAGAACCATTTTCAGATTTTCCAGCTAGAATACTAAACTCGTTTGAATCAATAGAATCTGAAGGAAAACCTCCTTCGTTTTGTAACCTGATAGGGGTATTAACAACCATTTCACCGTACACACTCCATGTGATCCCAGGTGGCTTAATCCGCCCATTTTCCTCCCAAAAGAAACTTCTCGCTGCGAAGAAATGTGCCATCCTTAAGGTACTCACATCATAGGATGAATTTCCTTCATTTCCTTCCCATAGATCATTGTAGATTGTTAAAACACTGGTCAAATAGGCTTGACTAGCAGGACTTTGGGCATAAACTGGAATATTTCGATTCCATTCTGTAATGTAAACAGGGGTGTTTTCTGAATAGCCATATTGTGCTAAAAACACTCCGAGTGACTCAGTTTCGTGAGTGAAAAAATAGGTTGTTTGAGAGGGGTTTACCCTGTACAAATGAACATAAACGGCATCTATAGGTACATTGTTTTGTTGAGCCAATTCCATAAACCTATGAGAAAATCCATCATCTCCATCTCCTAATGTAATGGCAGCGACAACATCAATTTCATCACCAAATTCATTGGTAACCGCTGAGTTTACTGCATGATAGAGTTCATAATATTCATCCGCAGTACCGCTCCACCAATCGGACAAATACGGTTCATTCCAAACTTCAACCACATCAAAACTATCATAATAAAATCCATCATTCCAACCTTGTCGATAATGCTTCAATACTTGGACTGCCGCTTGTGCAAAGACTGTGAAATTGTCGGGTGGACTACGCCAATCAGAACAATCTTGGTAGGCTGGGAATGCTTTAGAGTAGCCCATTCGCCAATAGACGCTCGTATGAGTGGTTGCCATCGTAGCTTGAACTCTCTGGTCAGTTTCAGTGAAGTCATAGTTTGAAAGATTAAGGGGATCATATCCCTCATAAATCGGCACTCCATTTTCGTCAGCGTGTATCCATATCCGGTTCATATCTCCAGGGCCTTCGCCATGTGTACGAGAAGATGGAATTTGCATTTCGTTATATTCTTCGGTATAATTAGAACCGTACCAAATCTGTTGGCAATCCTCTATTTCCCAGGCATTTCTAATCAGCGGACCATTATTAACACCGTGAATTGGTGCAATCTTACCGTATTCTTCAGCGAAATGTATCGTTGCATTTAGATCTGCAGAAGGGGTGATGATATATTCGCAAGAAGAGTCATCACTATTCGCTTCAGGATCGAAGTTGGTTGCATCACTATCCATGCAACCAAAGATTTCGCTAATACCTCCACCACCACCATCGTCTGTACCGCCACCATTACCAAAACAGCCTGGTAACACAAACATGATTGCGAATAAATAAGCGTAAATTGCTTTGTTCACAATGCTTCTATGAAAGTCAATCTAATGAATGCTTGTAGTTAACAGATACAATGCAGTGTGGTTTAGTATCAATTGTTATGTTGGGTTGATCGATTAACCAGTTTGAATGAAAAATATGTGATTGTGAAGGGTAGCGATGAATAGAGCCCACTGAAAGCCCTTGCAAACACTAATTTTGAACACATGGGTTTGAGCATAGCCCCTTGTAAATATATGTAAACACTTTGATTTTTCAGTTAATGCATTGGTATAAACACAAATACTACAATAAAAATACAAAGTATTCCAATGATAGTATTGAAAATCATTCCAATTGTTGATTTCGAATTTGATTGGCCTATAGACAATTCCCAATCTGATTTGCCTTTGGAGTATGAAGCATCCAAGAAGCAAGCGGGCTCAATTAAGGAGTTAGTGCACAATACCCTTTGCTAATCCTAGCATTCCAGATATCCGAATTTCGGATTAATCAATCTAACATCATCGGTCCTGGTGTTGGGTCCATTGCCAAAACCGCTATGAGAAGAACCCATCCTGTGAGCATTGATATTCTGAATAGTGTTGTTTGGAAGTCGGCCAATTTAGCATGCCTCAATATCACAATAATATTGAGAATAGCCATTAATCCTGCAGCTAATAAGAACCAGGCTTCATCCATGGGATTGGCTATTGCAAAACAAGCAAACCAAAGTAGAGTCATTTGAATAGAGGTTCTTGTTGTAGCGATTTCACCGAATTTAGAAGGAAATGAATGAATACCATTTTCTTTATCACTTTCAACATCCATTCTGGCATAATTAATGTCAAAGGCGGCAATCCAAAACATCACTCCTAGGGAAATGAAGAAGATTGTTGGATACCACATTAATTCGCTAAATCCATCGTGCATTCCAGTGATTGCTGCCCATCCATGTACGTCAGCAGCAACGGCAACCCAAGCACCTGCAGGGGCTAATCCAAGGCAAAGACCCAACCATATGTGGCAAAGCCAAGTGTATCTCTTCATGTATGGGTAGATGATGAAGACGAGTACTGGTAACCAACTCATCATCAATGCTACATGATTGAGTTGCCAGGCAGAGAAGACTAGCATTCCGAGGAAAATTGCACACAGGGTCCAAGCAGTATTCATCGTCATTGAACCAGATGCAAGGTGTCTACCAGCAGTACGTGGATTTTCCGCATCAATGTCTTTATCGATGATACGATTCAATGCCATCGCAAGACCTCTTGCACCAATCGCTGCGATTAGAATCCAGACCAAATCAAGCCCAGGAGGGATGTTGAACTGGGCCAGGGCGATGAAATAGCCGATGAGAACGAAAGGGAGGGAGAATAAGGTATGTTCAATTTTTACAAAACTTGCTACTTGTTTAAGATCCATTTACTCATCTCCCTTTGAAATTACTGAATCGTGAAAAGTAAGATGCTGAGGCCAACTATAGTCTGCTAATTCTGGATGTGAAGCAACCTTCTGTAATGTTTCTTCATCGTGTAGTGTAATTGCAGGCCAGCGACGTGTTCCATACGCTTTGCTTGGAATCGGAGTTGTAGCATTCCAGCACAATCTAGATTTGTTTTCATCAAAGGTTAATCCTCTTTCAACATCAAATCTGCAAGTAAGTTGCCAAAGCAATCTCTTTTTTGCCCCAGCAACATGCAAATCTAGGTCATCATCGGTGATAAATAACCAACGAAGTGCATTTTTGTTGTCCAATTGCCAAATTGAATTTCGCAATTGAATAATCTGCTCTCTTCTGGCTAATTCTTGTGAGTCTAGAAGAGCGTTTTCTTCATCATTCAGTTGTGAAGGGTCACAACCTGTTTTGACATCCGGTCTTCCCGCAATAGATGTGCTAACGATCAACATCGAATCTCGTAGCATCCTCGCATCGCTTACTAAATCAAGTTGCAATACTTGTCTGATAAATTTAGGTATGTCCTCAGGCTTTTCCGCAGGATATTGCGATGCTAATTCAGTGCCAGCATAGCGTCTCCACTTAGGGGTGTGCTGAGGGAATGAACCTTCCAAAGGTTCGTTATCAGTACGTGGGTCAGCCTTAGCCAAAGTGGTAGCATCAATGATTAATTTATCATGTACATTTTCGTAATTGCTCGCAGCTTCTAGTGCATCAGCAACTTGTCCAGGTAGGACTATTATGTCGGTAGCAGGGTCTACTTTGTCATTTAGACAATCCAGCAGTGCTTCCAAATCTCTTGGGTCTTGATTCTCATCGATTGTAATTATAGATTTTAGGAACATCATTTGTCCAGCGCCCAATAAACCGAGAGCGGTCTTTCTCGCTTGTCTCGGATATCTCTGCTTACTGGCAACGATAGCAAGATTATGGAAACCGGTCTCCATTGGTAGATGGACACTACTAACATCTCGATGTTGGAACTTCAACACAGGAGAAAATTGACGGCCAATAGCTTCGCCCAAATATCCATCTTCCATCGGAGGAAGGCCAACGATTGTTGCAGGTAATACCGCATCCTTTCTTGCAGTGATTGCAGTAACGTGTAGGACAGGGTATTGTCCAGTTAAAGAATAGAATCCGAAATGGTCACCAAATGGCCCTTCTGTACGAGTTTCACTAGGAATGCAATATCCTTCTATGACTATATCAGCATTAGCAGGAACCATCAAATCTTGAGTTAGTGCTTTGGTTATTGCTAGTGATTTTCGTCCGAGAATTCCAGCGAATTGGTACTCGGATAAATTGTCAGGTAAAGGGGAAATCGCTGAAAAGATTAGTTCAGGAGGTCCTCCAATACAAATCGCCACCGGCATCTTCGCATCTTTTCCAAGCATGGCGGCGTGGTCTGCCCCATGCTTGTGAATTTGCCAATGTAAGCCTATTTCTTTTGGACCGAATACTTGGGCACGATACATACCCATATTGTGTTCTCCAGTTTTAGGATTTTTTGTTATTACTAGGGGCAGAGTGACGAAGCTCCCTCCGTCTAAGGGCCATGTTTTTGGAATCGGTAATTTTGTTAAATCAAGTGGTAACTTAACGCGTTGACAAGCCCCCGTTCGCTTTTTCTTTGGCGGCATTGCCATTGCGTCTTTGAGTAGTGGCAATGCTTTCCATGGCTTTTTGAGAAATAATCCAATATCTGGTTTCATCATAGCAACGATCCTCTGGCCGATTTCATCCTCTTGGCTAACTCCAAGTGCTTGCATTGTTCTTTGCTCGCCTCCGAATAAATTCATCACCAGTGGGATCTTAGAAATTGAACCATCGGCTAATCTTGGTTGGGAAAAGAGTACTGCAGGGCCATTATTTCTTACTAATAATTCTGCACTAGCGCCCGCTTCATACTCACCATCGACGGGGCGGTCTATGTGGAGTAACTCTCCTTGAGACTTGAGATGGTCAAGCCATCGCCCCATCGTTACCCACGCCATAACTCCCCTACGGGGAGTGTTACCTTTCACTTCTCGCATTGTTAGTTTTCATAAATATTCGATAATTTTACAACTTTTGCAACAAATAAAGACCGTTGGTTTCAAGGGCTGCCCTTTACAACCGAAGGCTATGGGCGACCAAGTGCGTGACTGCGATGTCCTCGTAATAGGCGCAGGTCCAGGGGGCGGTTCAGCAGCTCTTCATCTGAGAAGAGCAGGACTTTCAACAATAATTGTAGAGGCTGACCCGGAAGTAGGAACGCCAGTTCATTGTGGTGAGTGCCTTAGCCAAATGGCCGTCGATAATTTGGATTTAGAATTGCCAGATCATGTCAAAGCTCTGGATGTAAAAGGAATACGAATTATTTTCCCAGACGGAACAAAGAAACTTCTTTCTGAAACAGGATATGTTCTAGACAAGCATCTTTTTGAAAGATGGTTAGTTCAAGAAGCATGTGATATCGGTGCAGAATTACTACTATCTCACAGGGTGACTTCAATGGAGAGAGTTTTCAATAGCGAAAATCAATTTACCAATTGGAAAATTGATGGAAGAGGAAATGAATTCCCAATTGAATGTCGCGCTGTAATAGACGCTTCTGGAGTGGCAGGTGCAGCTTCAAAAATACTTGATATGAAGTCTGAAGTTGAAGTTATAGCAGGATTCCAATACGAAATGCTCGATGTGCCGAATGATGGCTATCTCGACTTTTACCTATGGCCGAAGTATTCTCCACATGGTTATGTTTGGATGATTCCTAAAGAAGGTGGAAGGGCAAATGTTGGTTTGGTAACAACCGATAAGAAAGGTGCAATAAAATATCTAGAGGACTTTATTCAAGACACATACTTAGTCGACAAGCCAAAAGTAAATCCTCCTTGGCGCAAAGACGGAATAAAAATCAAGCCATTTGGTGGAACAATCCCAATCTCTGGACCAAGAGAGATCACAGTTGACACAGGAGTCATCTTAGTTGGTGACGCTGCAGGTTTCACCTCTCCTTTGTTTGAGGGAGGCTCGCATCTTGCGCTTTGGTCTGGGCGAGAGGCTGCTCAGGTAATTACACAAGCAATTGCAGAGAACGACCTTTCTCAAAAGCGCTTAATGGTATATCAAAAGGCCTGGTTGAAGCGTTTCCCACCATATAATAAAATCCTCAAAGGTAAGACTGCATTGTATGACTTGACCGATGAAGAAATGTCGATTATGGCTCACTGTCTTCCAGAAGAACTAGGTAATATGTCTCCGTTACAGAAATTAGGAATTGGAATAAAAATATTGTTCAGAAAGCCAATACTGCTGACCAAGCGAGTAATTCCAGTTCTTCTCTCCTTTGGATATTCAAGGGCTAAGCACTTTGGCTGGTAATTCTCCAACACCCATTGTGGGTTGAGAATAAGAAAACGACATGAAGGTGTGGTGGTTAGCCTCGTCTGTGTGGACACTGACATTGTGGCTGGCAGTCTTTGCTGCCACCCTCCTCATTTTGCAACCAAAGTTGCATGAGAGGAGTAAATTATTGTCATTTCTTTGTCATTTTGCTTTGGCAGTACCGTTTATTGCACTGTCAAGCCGCTTCTTGGTCAATGATACATCGATTGTACACGTAGCAGCATACGGTGGAGTAGCACTTCCTCTCAAGTATCGTTTTGCCGCCACTTGGGCTGCTAGAGAAGGTCCGATTTTGCTATGGGTACTTTGGATGTCGCTACTCTCTTGGATTTGGCGTAATCCATTGCCAGGTGAGGAAATAGAAGGCGCTCAAGGCTTTAGTGCGCATCAATTAAGGCTCAGATTAGTTCATGGGTTCAGTTTGTTATTGTTGATAATTTCACTGACCTTAGACCCATTTAGAGCCAATGAGCATAACTGGTTAGGACAGGGTTTAAACGAACTATTGCAAACCGATTTGATGGTTATACATCCACCACTTATTTTCTTATCATATTCGTTGTGTCTACATATTGCAGCAATATCTATCTCCAGTTTCTACTCTGCTGATAGGCAAGATCTCGAGGGGCGCATCCTAACTGTTGCTCGTCCAGCATTCTTTTTCACAACCCTAGGGGTTGGCCTAGGTGGACTATGGGCCTACTTGATTCTCGATTGGGGCGGATATTGGGCATGGGATCCTGTTGAAACAGGCTCGTTTTTGCCTTGGCTAGCATTAGCGGTTATCGTTCATTTGAGAACTCGTCCGGGCAAGGTCTCGGATAATATTTGGATGGGGGCTGGATTGATTGCAGGTGGATTAGCTATTTTCGCAACACTAGTTACTAGGGCTGGAGGAGTATGGGCATCATCAGTGCATACTTTCGTAGTAGATGATGGAGGAACACCTCCTACCGAGGTGTTTGGTCGGTTCATGGTTCTTCGAGATGGTTTAGCAGGTGTGGAAGTGATTTCTTATCTGATGATTATTTTACTCTTCATCGGAGTGTGGATTACCATGCAGCGACGCACAATTAGAACTAGTAAAATCAATCATAATGGAATTTATATCTTCGCTATACCATTGTTATTAGCCATATTCGCATTCTTATTTGAACTGAAGATATATTCATTAATTCCAGTATTCATTTTCCCAATAGTTGTATATTTACAGTTGGCGTTTGATATTTTAAATGATAAGGAAAAACAAAACAGTTTACCATTAGAATGGCAATTCCCAGTTGCTAAAATCGTACCAATTTTGATGGTTACTCCGATAATATTGAGTTTTATCAATGGCGATGTATTCTTTTCATTAATTTGTTTAATCTTCTTTACTCCATTATATTATTCAGTCAATCCAACCAAACAATGGGGTTGGGCAACTGCAGGAATAATGTTGGCTCTGGCTTCCGCCTGGTCTGGCTTGGTTGAAATTCCAGTTGCAGCAGCAGTGTTGATTGTATTTGTATCACCTTGGCTATTGGCTGAAGAGGACAAAACAGAATCTGCTAAACGCTTTGACATAACTTCTCGCAGAGACCAACAGAGGTTAGCACTGTGGGCTACAGTTGTTGTTTCTGGATTATATTTGATCTTAACACTGGCAATATTGTTGGCGAGTATTGACTCAGTCAATCTCACCGCCCACGAATTATACGGTGCACCATTCATGCTTGCAGTCGCCATTGCAATGTTCACCTATACGATGAGGAAAGAGCAACCAAAGACTACTTTTTCAGTCGCATTAGCGATTTTAATCGTTTCAATAATTCTTGCAATGTTTGCTCCCGGGTGGCTAGTAAGCGATGCAAAAACTACTGTTTCTGAATACATTACTAGAGGCTCCATCGCGTGGGTTTCATTACCAATGCTTTTGGTCACGGTAGCGCCTATGGCCAACGAGGTAGTCACTCAGATACAACGTGAATCAAAAACACCTATTCTGAAGAGAATCCCTGTTGGTGCTCATGTAGTTCATCTCGGTTTGATATTGCTAATGATCGGCCATATTTTCACTACTACATTGGTCAATAGAGGAGATGCAAGCCATCGGGTTTCATTGGTTCAAGGTGAAATTACTATCCATGGAGATTACGGTTTTGAATTCTTAGAAATTGTCCTTGAAGATGACGGTCTTGAAGTCGGAGATGGCTATGTTGGCATTAGAATCGCTGTTTATGAGTTCACTGAAAATCTAGATGGAGTAGTTGATTTCACTCAAATAGCTATTGTAGAACCCGGTATGCTTAGATTTGATTCAACTGGAACAGCACGTTCTGAAGTTGATACATTATCAAGGTGGCACGGAGATATAGTATTCATCTTCGATGGTTCACAAGCAAGCGGTTTGATGCAACAGGCAACAACAGACGGATTAGATTCAGTTGAAATGGTCAGAGTCACTATCTATGATCTGCAAAACTCGCATCTTGTTTGGTCCGGCTGGAGTTTGATGTTAATCGGTATGGCTCAAATTGTAATCGTTTCAAAACTTAAAAAGAGTCCACTGAGCCTTGAACAACCTAATCTGGGGCAAGAGGAGTGAACCTTCTTTCAGCCAATGCCATTATGAAGGGGGCGTCGGTCGCCGGACTACCCCTAAGGGAGGCTTATACATGGAAGAAGGAACAATTATCCACGTCGATTACGAACTATACAACGGAGAAACCGGTACTATTATCGAAACTACTCGCGAAGAGGTTGCTAAAGAACACGAAGTCCACCAAGAAGGACGTACGTACTCTCCAATGGTCTGTATCGTTGGTGGAGGAATGCTAATCGCAGGTTTCGAAGAAGCACTAGCAGGAGCAAAAGTAGGCAAAGAACCAGAATGCACTATCGCTCCTGAAGACGGATATGGTGAGAAGGATTCAGAGTTAATCGACACAATTAGTATTGACAAACTCCTTCAATCTGTAAAAGACCCTAAGTCACTTTACATCGGCGCACCGGTAAATATTGGTGGAAAGCAAGGAACTCTATCTTACCTTGCAGCAGGACGAGCTCGTATTGATTTCAATCACCCAATGGCTGGAAAGACTTTGAAGTATAATTTCAAGATTATCGCAGTTGTTGAAGGAAAGGAAGAAAAGGTTACAGCATTGCTGGAATCTAACACAGGTCACACTGACTTTGGAGTAGAATTCACTGGCGATGACCTTGCTATCACTCTACCACAAACAATGCTCTTTGACACCAATGCAGCAATGCTCAAGTTCCGTTTGGTAACTACCATCCGTGATGCAATCACTGATGTTTCTAAGGTTTCATTCGTTGAAGTTCACGAACCTCGTGGATTCGGTGTTGAAGAAACTGAAGAAGAGCACGTTCACGATGAGAACTGCAATCACGACGAAGACCTCTCTTCCCTATCTGTAGCGGAACTCAAAGAACGTTGCAAGGCAGCGGGGCTGCCAGTTGGCGGCAAGAAAGCAGATCTAGTAGATCGTCTTTCACAACAAGGCGAAGAAGAATGATTTTGGATTAGAGTCTGTGGTCGACTCACCCGTTCAGTCAGTATTGATTGCGGATTGTTGATACCTTTTGTCATTGAGGCTACATCATGCCAGACCCAGTCATGAGTCCAGATGACTTTTGGCAACCAACTACTGAAAGGCAGAATTTGGGATTAGAAAATAAAGGAACTGTTCGCTGGCTACATCTCGGATTCGGATTTGGCATAGCTTCTATTTGTGTGGCATTGATGGTAGTGCTTGCACCCTGTTCCCCAGTAGCGGATATTGTTGAAAAGGTATCTGATTGTTCAGAAAAACCATCCTTATTTTCGAGTGATGAAGAACTATCTGTACTTAACGAATCTGGAATCAGAGATGGAGACTGCCTTCATGATCTTGAAATCGCTTCATGGAATGTGAAGAGATTCGGCCCTTCAGGTGCTGAAGATGAGGCGAGAGTCGCTGAGATGGCAAGTAAAATTAGCAACTATGATATCGTCGCTGTTCAGGAAATAAAAGATATACAACAAACAGCACCCTACATCCTCCAAGATGGAATTGGCGAAATCTCTGAGTATGGAATGGTTCTATCTAATCGAACCGGAGCATTTTGTGAAAACAAGTCAAGTTCCCAAATTTCGGAGCAATATGCTTTCTACTATGATGTTAAAACCATAAAATCCTTAGATTCTGGTAATCACTATCCAAATAATGATTGTGAATATACCAGAGAGCCATTTGCAGCAAGGTTTGTATCTGTTGAGTTTAACCACACCTTTGTATTAATTACCTTACATATTGACCCTGATGATGTATTGAATGAGACTGAAGCACTGGTAAATGTATTCGAATGGGCTAAGTTCCAATATCCTGGTGAAGACGACTTCATTTTGCTTGGAGACCTTAATGCAGATTGCAGTTATGCAAGATCTTCAGAATTAGATGAATTGGAGATTCGCAATGGGGACTATCAATGGATAATTCCTGATGGAACCAATACCAATACCGCTGTATCATCATCTTGTGCATATGATCGAATGATTATCGGCGATGGTGGGTCTGATGAGTACCTTGGTTCATTCTCAACCGATTGTGAACTAGAAGCATCAGACCACTGTATTATCTCAGCCAGGTTTTCATCCCATGAATCGAGTGCTGTTAGCAATTAGTGAATATTATAGAGAACCGGTGTTAACAACTGGTGTAGTATCTGTTTCCGAGCATAATACTACTAGCAGATTGCTGACCATTGTAGCTTTCTTTTCCTCGTTTAATTCAATGATGTTCTTTTCACTTAATTGCTCTAAAGCCATTTCAACCATTCCTACAGCACCTTTGACGATTTCACTGCGTGCTGCAACCACTGCGCTTGCTTGTTGGCGGCGAAGCATTGCTTGTGCGATCTCTTGAGAATATGCCAAGTGGCTGATTCTAGCCTCTAAGACTTGAATTCCTGCTCTCTTCAATCGCGCTTCAACTGAAATCTGTAATTCTTGTGCGATTACTTCTTGGTGACTTGATAGTGCAATTCCCCCTATGTCTTTATCTTCAATAATGTCATAGGGATATTTTGTTGCCATGGCACGTAGTGCTGCTTCGCTTTGAATCTGAACATAGTTCTGATAATTATCAACTTCAAACAAAGCCTCGGCAGTATCTACAACCTTCCAAACTACAACTGCTGCGATTTCAATTGGATTTGCATTAACATCGTTAACCTTGAGTTTGGCAGATTCGAAGTTTCTAATTCGTAGAGATATTTTTTGTTTTTCGTATAATGGATTAATGAAGAAATGGAATCCTTGCTTGTCCACCGTTCCTTTGTATTTACCAAAGAATTGCATGGCAGCTCCTTCATTTGGACTAATTACTAAGTAACTATTGAACATTAAAAACCAAAGAATGGCCAGTGCTAATTGAAGCAAGCCGCCGAAGATTGCAGTGATTGGATGGACATAGGTGATTGCCAGAAGAAGTATAAGAGCGGGGACTACAAGCCATTGGATGGCTAAGCCCAAAAATCCATTCAGTGTACTTATTGAAACATCTTTGAACATTACTTCATCATGTGGGTTGGTCGGAACTGGTGCAGGCTGCATAATAGGTGGTAAATTCGGTAATAATTAATATTGTCCATGGTTTGATATTTGTTCTAACTTTACATCACTTGATACTAACAGGACAAGTCAAATTTCCACCACTAAAGGTCTGTAGCAAGCGTAACTTGAAGGTCAACAAGTGAAGCGCAACCCATGGAGGTTAACTGCCCTCTCTCTCAACAAGAGCAAAGGTGGCTTGATGGCGGTATTACCAAGTTCAATACAGGTCGTTACTGGCACGCTCATGAGGACTGGGAAGAGATGTGGAAGTCACTCAAGGTGAGAGAAGTTGAGCAACGATACGTCCTGGGAATCCAGGGGCTCATCCAAACGACAGCTCTGATGTTCCAATATGAGCGACAAAAGCCCCAAGGCATTATCAAAATGTGGAGGAAATTGACCGATAAAATCGGCACGCCTGAATCACCTTTGTTCGAGAATTTATGGTGTGTCGATATCCCCAAAGTGCTTCATGATGTTCTCCCTTTTCATGCCGATGCCACCGCTGATGAACCCACGTGGGATCTCAATCCAAACGCAGTTCAAATGTGACATAAGAATTGTTTTCTTCAATTAGCATGAAGGTAATACGCAGTATTGATGGCAGCAGCAAAGCTAATCCATGCGAGATAGGGCCAAACTAACATCGATGCGGAGGGAAGGTGTGTATAGATGAGGTATGCATAGATGAGCGTAAAGACAATCATCAATACAATCATCACCAATGAAAGGAGATAACGTTCAGAATTGAAGACTGAAGGCCAAGCAAGATTCAATGCAAGTTGAACCAGAAACAAGACAATGATAACATTGGAATGCTTCAGCTCCTCTCGATGATTCAACACAGAACTGAAACTGAAGGCAATACAGGTGTAAAGAACCACCCATATGGGTGCAACGACCCAGCCAGGAGGTTGGAAGAACGGTTCGTAATCTGAATCAAATGTCAATTACTTCGCCCTATTATTAGGTCCGAATCGTTTTTTATAAATGCCTGTTCAGAATCATGGTATTATCGAACCCTTAGGTTTAGATGCACAAGCATCAACTAAACACCGTAAAGAATCTAAAACTGAGATTTGTACCAAAGGTCATGGACCTTTCAAGTGCAGCGCAATGGCAGAAATTATTGGATTAGGCACAATCCTCGCAAACCCATTCATTATCGCGCTTGCGCTTGTAACCATGCGCAGGGCAGCATGGGCTGTTTGCAGTAGTGCACATGCAGAATAACCACGGTCCAACCGCGCCGCAGTGGTGGCACACATAGTCAGTCATAATTCGGCTTGAGAGTATTGCTATTTTAATTATGGCTAGAAATGAAGCCATTGATTGCATGCAGTCAGAAAACAAAACTCTTTCTTGCTAATATTATGATGATTCAGTGGTAAAGGATATTGCCGAGAGGCTATGAGGATTACTTGAGGCGAGCAAATGTCTAGCGTTGATGAGATTCACGAAATCCTTTCTCATCATAAACCGTGTTTACCTTCAAAGCAACATCATCCAATAGAAAAAGTAGCGATTTGGTCGGTTCTTGCACTATTAACCGGTATTACAATCGGTTTGGTAATGTTCAATGAATTGGTATGGGTTGATACGCTAAAGCCGATAATCTGGGATCCAATTCTAAAAGATGCAGGTGCGGCAGGAGATGCTGGATATACGCCACAAAATACTGCAATATACACGTCTAGTATGTTCATCTGTGTAATTACCTTACAAGCATTATTCCGTAAAATGGAATTACCTTGCGATGATAGGATGACTCTCGCCTTAATCGCCTGGGTTAGTCTTGCACCTGTATTGAGGGTTCTAGAGGATGCGGACTTCTACAGCAGTGAAGTAGACTGGTTATTCATCTCTCCAGTGATACACCTCCACCTTACCACTTGGTTGGTCGTTGTCGCAGTAATCTCTCATTATCTAGCAGGTAAGTGGGATTCACTAAGAGGTGATTTGGCTGAATCCAAGAAGCAAACTACTCTATTCACAATACTAGGACTTCTTCTATTTGCACATTGGATAATGCTATATCGGCCATCATATGCAGAACATGCTGAAATGGGTAACCAATTGGTGATCGCTGGGCTTATCGCTTCGTTCACCATTCTATTCTTTGCCTTGACAAAAACTCGAGATTGGCCAGCGATTACTAGAGGAATGTTTTCTTTCGCAATTGCAGCTTTGGTAATGAGTCTGTCTCATTGGGGGCAATTTATCATCACTCCTTGGCAACAAGAGAGTGGCCGAGTCACTTCAGAAATAACTCTATGGCCGGTAATAATTGTAATCGGAATACCTGCTGTTGTTTGTTATTGGATGTACAATAAAGGAATTGAAGATGCACGAATGTTGAAATTAACCGGTTTCAGTGCAGGTGTTCTCCCCGAAGGCATTAGTCTCAAAAGTTGGGAGTTTGAAAAAGAATTGGTAAAAGATCATCCGATTGAAAAGTTGTCAAATAATGCACTTCTAGCATCTCCAATGGTTATCGGTATGGTCTTTGGGCAGTTGGTTGATGGTTTCGCAACGATGATGGGGATCGATTTCTTTGGCTATGGTGAAAAACATCCAGTGTCTAATAGCGTAATCGTATTAGGTGGAGAAGTCAATCAAATGCTCGGAATTACCGTGGGCGAAGGAGCATGGTTATTCACTCTCTTGAAAGCCTTTTTAATCGGATTAATCGTTTGGATGTTTGTTCAGATGAGAGTTGAAAACAGGCAAAGTCATCTTCGCCAACTTATCGTCTTAGCAGTCCTCATAGTAGGCTTGGCTCCAGGCCTTCGCGATATTGGCCGATTAATTCTTGGTGTTTGATAATTAATTGCCTTTGAGTTGTTATTGCCTTTGATGTTAAATGCGGGTTTGACTTGGCTGGTCTTGAAGGGGTTGCAATGGACAGATTACCAACGCGCATCATTCGTAGTGACCCTGACTACATTGCTCGTAAGTCGCACAATGAGGGATTACTCGCAACTCTTCGTGAACGCCTTTCAGTCGCAAGCAATGGTGGTGGCGGCAAATACGTCGAAAGACATCAATCTCGTGGCAAGATGTTACCAAGAGAAAGAATAGACCGAATCATTGACCCAGGTAGCGCATTTTTGGAATTATCTCCACTGGCAGCTTTTGAATTATACGATGGCAGAGCGCACTCAGCTGGTATGGTAACAGGTATTGGAATGGTACACGGAAGAGAATGTCTATTCGTTGCTAATGATGCAACTGTAAAAGGTGGAAGTTACTATCCAATGACTGTAAAAAAGCATATTCGTGCTCAGTCAATCGCTCATGAAAACCACCTTCCTTGTATTTACTTAGTTGATTCAGGTGGCGCATTCCTTCCATTGCAGGATGAGGTGTTTCCAGATATTGGCCATTCCGGTAGAATCTTCCGTAATCAAGCCAAGATGTCTGGAGATGGAATTGCGCAAATTGCAGCAGTTCTAGGTTCTTGTACTGCTGGAGGAGCATATGTTCCAGCAATGTCGGATGAATCCATCATAGTCAAAGGCAATGGAACGATTTTCCTTGCAGGTCCTCCACTGGTCAAAGCAGCGACTGGAGAAGAGGTTACTGCTGAGGAATTAGGTGGTGCTGAAGTCCATACGGTCCAATCAGGTGTTGCAGATCACTTCGCAGAAGATGAGGCTGAAGCATTACGAATGGTTCGCAACATCGTTGAGAATCTGGGTCCAAGGCAATTAGCGCCAGCAGCCTTTGCTGAAGTTGAAGAGCCAGCACATGATGTCAATGATTTGCTAGGTCTAATTCCAAATGATAATCGTACACCATTGGCAATAAAAGAAGTAATTGCGAGAATAGTCGACGGTTCAAGATTCCATGAATTCAAAGCCAGATATGGAACAACATTGATTTGTGGTTTTGCTCACATCCATGGTCACAAAGTCGGAATCGTTGCTAATAATGGGATTCTCTTTTCAGAATCATCATTGAAAGGTGCTCACTTTGTTGAGTTATGTGGTCAAAGAGGAATCCCATTGGTATTCTTGCAAAACATAACTGGGTTCATGGTCGGTAAGGCATACGAAGCAGGTGGAATTGCTAAGGATGGTGCAAAATTAGTAACTGCAGTATCATGTGTTAATGTTCCTAAATTCACAGTTATTATCGGTGGCTCTCACGGTGCTGGTAACTATGGTATGTGTGGTAGAGCATATGACCCAAGGTTCCTCTTCATGTGGCCAAACTCCCGTATTTCAGTAATGGGCGGCCCTCAAGCAGCTGATGTATTGACTACGGTCAAACAAGATCAAAGGGCGAGAGAAGGATTGCCTCCGATGGAAGGAACTGAGTTAGATGGATTCAGAAAACCGATATTGGATAAGTACGAAACAGAAGGTTCACCTTACTATTCAACAGCCCGATTATGGGATGATGGAATTATCGATCCAAGAGATACAAGAGATGTATTGGGATTGTGTTTGGCAACAGCGAGAAATGCACCATTGCCTAATGATAAATTTGGTGTATTCCGAATGTGATAATGCAATTAGAAAATTAAAAATGCAATTGGAGTTTTAATCATGGTAAATATGCAAAATCCACCTCAAACGCAACTGATCAGTTTAGAGATTTCAGGTTCTGCCTGCCGTATCACACTAAATCGTGAAGACAAGTTCAATGCACTTAACGTTCAAATGATAAGCGAATTGTGTCAAATTTTGCAATGGACAGCACAAAGAAGCGCTGGTGCTTTGGATTCACTAGTTGATGAAAATGGTCATCAATTCCTAAGAACATTGGTACTCAGTGGTGCAGGGCGTCATTTTTGTGCAGGTGCGGATATCAATATGATGCGTGATGCAGGTGCTAATAGTGCGGAAGAAAACCGTGCAGATTCTGAAAGACTTGACAGTTTATTCAATGGACTTTGGTCCCACCCGTGTTTGACCATTGCTGCAGTTCAAGGAGTAGCACTTGGCGGTGGCGCTGGATTAATCGCTTGCTGTGACCATGTAATCGCTAACAACAATATCAAAATCGCTTTATCGGAAGGGAAATTAGGAATTCTCCCAGCTGTAATAGGACCTTATGTCTACAGACGATTAGGTTCTGCTTGCTTCCGAAGACTAGCTATGATGGCTAGCCGTATAGATGGTGAAGAAGCGTTACGCACTGGCTTTATTGAAAAGTTGGTCGACAACGAAGAGCAAATGATTGCAGAGGTTGACAAAGCAATCGCTGAAGTTCTAACCACTGGACCATGCGCTGTAACATTAGCAAAAGAATTGACATTAGAGTTTGATAGATTTACCGAGAGTGATGCGGAATTGAGAGATTGGACTCTTAATTTTACTAGCAAAATGCGTGCATCAAAAGAGGGGCAGGAAGGTCTTTCTTCTTTCCTTGACAAGCGCCCAGCCAATTGGAAGCCAGATAGCGAATAAGCGATTTCAAATTGTAAGAGGTGAAACAGATGGCCAACAAACTGACTAAAGTTCTGGTGGCAAACCGTGGTGAAATCGCTTGCCGTATTCTCCGTGCTTGTAGTGAGGCTGGAATTGCATCAGTAGCGATTTATGCTAGCAATGATGCAAAATCACTGTTCGTTGAATTAGCCGATGAAGCGGTACAACTCAGTGGAGATACGATTGCCCAAACCTATCTTGACCAACAACAGATTTTACGAATAGCAGCAGCAACAGGTTCGGATGCAATCCATCCTGGTTTTGGCTTCTTATCAGAAAGAGCAGACTTTGCTCAAGCAGTAGGTGATGCAGGAATCCAATGGGTCGGACCAAGTCCGGATGCAATCACCAAAATGGGTGACAAGATGACTGCCAGAATCACCATGCGTAATGCTGGAGTACCGGTCATTCCTGGTGAAGAAATCGAAGAGGTTGAAGAACAAGCCGCTTTGATAGCAATTGAAGATGCCAGCCATAGAGTCGGATATCCACTTCTTCTCAAAGCATCAAGTGGTGGTGGTGGTAAAGGAATGCGGGCAGTTCATGATCCAAGTGAATTGATTTCATCTGCCCAAGGTGCTCGGAGAGAAGCTATTGCAGCATTCGGTGATGGCCGAGTCTATATCGAGAGATTGCTAACCGGTTCTAAGCACGTAGAGATTCAAATTCTTGCCGATAGGCATGGCAGAACTATTCATCTTGGAGAGCGAGAGTGTAGTGTTCAAAGAAGACATCAGAAAGTATTCGAAGAAGCGCCATGTGCAACGATGACGGCACAAATAAGAGATGCTATGGGAAGTGCTGCTGTTGCAGCAGCACAAGCAGTTGATTACGAAGGTGCAGGAACTGTTGAGTTCTTATTAGCACCTAATGGTGAATTCTTTTTCCTTGAAATGAATACGCGAATTCAAGTTGAACATCCGGTTACAGAATTGGTTACAGGCGTTGACTTGGTTAGAGAGCAATTGAGAATCGCAGCCGGTGAACCGATGTCATGTGGCGATTTGATGATACGCGGTCACTCTATTGAAGTGCGATTATATGCAGAAGATGCAGCCAATAACTTCCTTCCAGCAATTGGAAAATTAGCAGTATTCTCTCCACCTGAAGGACCAGGAGTACGTTTGGATACCGGTGTTAGAGAGGGAGATGAAGTCACTCCAAATTATGACCCAATGCTTGCAAAACTAATCGTTTGGGCACCAAGTCGCCCTGAAGCATTGCAGAGAATGAGAAGAGCACTGGACGAATTTGTAGTTCTAGGAACTACTACCAATATCAGATTCTTGCGAGAGTTGTGCGACCAATTAGAGGTAATTAACGGAACAACCGATACCACGACAATCGACAGACTATGGCCCAATGGCTGGTCGCCTAATGTTTCACAATCAATTCAAAGCGCTGCACTATTAGTTGCTTCTTGTGCAGAGGTGAATGGTCTACAGCGCAGAACTTCTTCCAATTCTAATCAAGATACATCTGATGGGCCAGTCAGCCCATTCACAACATTGAACAGGAGGTTTCCTTGATGCAGAACCAGTTCAAAACAGAAGATGGCTTAGTCGAAGTGACTATTTCTAAGCAAGGAGATTCATGGAATTTTGAAGGTCAATCGTGCCAGATTCTCAATGATGGCAGATTACAAGTAACAACTACAGATGGTTCAATGCATCTTGCAAGAGCAGCCAAGGTTGGTGATGTTTGGTGGGTTCATCTTAATGGTCACACCTTCAAATTGGAAAGAATTGAACCAGGAGCTAATGCCAGTGAAGAACAAGGCGGATTGACAGCACCAATGCCAGGAAAAGTTCTCGAAGTAATGGTTTCAGTTGGTCAAGAAGTGAGTGCTGGTACTACTTTAATGATCTTAGAAGCGATGAAGATGGAACATAAAATCGTTGCATCAACAGATGGTACAGTTACTGCGATTAATTTCAGTGCTGGCGATCAAGTTGATCAGGGTGTAACTCTTCTTGACTTGGAAGAATAATGGTAAATGCAATTGTCTTTATCATTCGATTCACTTACTTTAAAGCAGCATCGTTTTGAAATAAGAATCAATTTGTGCTTTAGTTATGGCGACAAATAAGTTGACACTGGTAATGATTCTAATTATCGGCTTGAGTGGAATCGGAAATGTTTTGACGGTTTCTAATAATATGGAAATTGAAGATGAATATGACCAATTAGACCAGGATAAATCAACAGTTGATGATATGAATCAGCAATTAAATGATGATATAAAATCTTTGCAGGATGAGAGAGAAAATCTTTTGATTGAACTTTCACAATGGCAGATGAAGTACAACCAATCGGAAGTAAATGTCAGCGGATTAAACTTGCAGATAGATGAGATCAAAATGCAATTGTCAGAAAATTTGACTAATTTAAGTCAATTGCAAATGGACTTGAATGATTCTATTTCAACTTCTAGTGAGCAAAGTGATGCTTTGAACGCATCCATTGAAAGTTTACAAAACGACATGTTATCACTGAATACGACAATCGTTTCTCTCAACAGTTCGCTATTAGATTTACAACAACAATTGTCTGCTAATAATGCCACCATCGCAAATTTACAACAGCAATAGTCCAATCGCCATACCGGTTATTAGAGACACATTACTCTTTTTTCCAAACATGCCACTATGCGCAAAACAGGTTAGTGGATTTGGCCCTGGAGTTAGTAACGCTAGAGCAAGAAATCCAAACAAATGGAATATCGCAATAGTAGCCTCCATGGCCATTGTAACCATTCATGATTGATAACCGTTGAGCAGTCACTGTTTGTTTTAGACTATTCTTCAGGGGCTGAATACCAACGTCCTTGGAATGAATCATCAGAATTATCAATTCGTACGAAGAGGTCGAGTGATGACCAAACAAGACTGTTGAAACCACTCGCCATTCCTTCTTGCCCACCAGCTTTAGCAGTCATGAAATCTAGTGTGTCTGATGGTGAGTGCCATTCTTGCCAGAATGAAATTTCTCCACCAGGGCTGAAGAAGTTGAAAGTAGGGAAGTCAGCAGAAAAGAACGCACAGTGGTCTGAAGCACATGATTCTGCAATCTGCCAATTAATCGGATTTGCCTCTGTTGGTCTGTATGAAAGGTCATCTTCTATTGTAGTTCCAACCCACTCGTACATTATCTGCATATTGCTCTCACTTGCACCAGCAATACTAATCTGCCATTCGTATTTTGTTGCAGAGAAAACTTCTCCACCCGGGCCGATAATTGGTTCTGATGCAGGTATGATTGGGTAGTTCAGAGAAACCATGTCGAAGTTCAGGTACGACTTTACTGTCACATTTTCAGGTAAGTGGTTAACATATGCCGAAGAGCCTAGAAGCCCTTCCTCTTCACATGCCCACAATGCTGCAACAACAGTATGATCGAACTCCATCTTGGCCAATGCTTGAGCCATTTCTAAGGACACAGTAGATCCTGAAGTGTCATCATTTGCGCCTTCGTTTGTACCTCCTCCTGGTGGCGTGAATAAGTAAGCAATATCGAAATGACCTCCTACGACTATGTATTCGTCAGGATTTATTCTACCCCAATTGTAGCCAACAACATTCAATTGGTCAGGGTCATCATCGTACCGAGTTACTTCAACGAAATCGAATCCCATTTCCCTCATATCTTCAGCCATTGCTTCAGCCGCAGCTTCGTATGCAGAACCACCTTCGTGAACCGATGCACTAGCACACCACCTGTTGTTGTGTGAACTGGTTAACATATCGATAGTATCGTAAGCACGCCTACCATCTACAAGCATCATTTCTTGACTATCTTCAAGCATTAGGGTTGCATTCCAGAATTCGTCACCTGCAGTCACTGAAATGTTAACAGATTCTCTCTCACTGTCCAGTATCAATAATTCAAGTGATTTCTTTTCTGCAGGGAATGTAGTTGTCAAAGGGTCTCTTAGTACACCAAACTCATCTACATAGAACAATCCTGCAGATCGATTGAATGTCCAGTCCACATTCGAATCCACTTCGATAGTCATGTATTGTCCACGAGTAGCCATGGAACTATCAGCGACACTCAGAGTTGGCGCAACATCATCTCCAGCATCTTCTCCGAAGTACCCACTCAAAGGGGCGAGTACAAGCAATAAAGATAGGAAAAGACAACGCATGTAATCACCACTGACAAGGTTCTAGATGGGTTTTACCACCCATCAATGGTACTAAGCATTCAGGAACTTTAACACTACCATCTTCAAGTTGATTCTGTTCCATTATTGCAACTAATGCGCGACTAGTAGCGACAGCAGTTGAATTTAGAGTGTGTGCAATAGGTTGGCCAGCATGGCCTGGTTGGCCATAGCGAATGTTCAATCTATTGGCTTGATAATCAGTACAGTTTGAACAAGAGACGATTTCTTTGTATTGTTCAGCACCTGGAATCCATGCTTCAAGATCGTACTTTCTTGCCGCAACAGTACCCATATCGCCAGTGCAGATATTGACCACTTCGTAATGAATTGACAAACTATCCCATAAGTCGATACAATTTTGCAATAATTCTTCTTGCATTTGCCATGATTGCTCTGGTGTTGCGAAAACGATTTGCTCAATTTTTGTGAATTGATGGACTCGCCAAATCCCTAAATCGGATTGACCGTGTGAACCCACTTCTCTACGGAAACATGGAGAAACAGCAACCATTTTCAATGGTAATTGTTCTTCAGGGATTGTCTCATCCATGAACATCGCCGTCAATGGGTGTTCAGCAGTGGCTATCATGTAGAATTGTTCAGGTTTAGATCCATACATTACAGTCTCAAAGTCAGACAAATCAGTAACGCCTTCGTAGGCTTCTCTATTCATCATAGCAGGGGGCTGAACGAAAGTGAAGCCCCTTTGGCGAATGAACTCAACTGAATATTGCTGTAATGCAAATTCTAAGCGAGCCAAGTCACCCTTTAGGAAGAAGAAACGTGAACCAACAATCTTTGCTGCTCGTTTCAAATCAACCCACTTATTCATTTCAATAAGTTCGTTATGAGTGCGAGGTTCAAAATCAAAAATTGGTTTTTGACCATGAACGCTGTGTTGTGTATTGCCGCCTTCGTCCTCACCTACTGGTACATCAGGGTGAAGGATATTTGGAATTGACATCCTTATCTTATCTCTTTGAGCAAGAGCTTCATCGGTTGCACTTTCTGCTGTAGTAATCTCTGTTCCTAAATCTGCAACTTGAGCCTTAATCTTCTCTGCTTCATCACGGTTTCCTGATTTCATCGCTTCTCCAATGCCTCGAGCAGCGACATTCTTTTGTTTTCTCAGTTGGTTGGTTTGATGTTGTAATTCTCTCCACTCTATGTCTAAATCAATCACTTGTTGAACTTTATCATGGGCAATACCACGCTTATCGTGATCCGCAAATATCAATTGCGGGTTTTCTCTAAACAAGGTAATATCAAGCATTATTTTCACCAACTAATTCCGAAATCTAATAACGATGTTCCAATGAAGAATAATCCTGTGATTAAGTATCCTAAAATTGCACCACCATTGAGGAGAGGTAATCCAGCTTGTGCCTTTCCTTGGGCAACGAAATACATCAATGCTGCATATCCGAGTAGGCCACCGACCAATGCTCCCATTGCGACAGGTATTGCTGCAGAATCATCGAGCCATTGAGCGCATGATAGAACTAGCATACCAGGGAAGATGACATCGCCAAGACCCATAAACATCGCTTCTCCACCATTTTTCTTGGCTTTTTTAGTCGTTGTTTGAGCAGATGGTTGAACTGGTATTTCTCCACCCCTATCGCTAATTGATGTTTGACCTTCCTTGAATGAGTATCCTTTGCTTTGAGGGGCAACTAGTAGAATTGGTAATCGTAAACCAATCATCGTATCGGCTAATGCAAGCATATGTTTAGACTTGTAAACCGCCCACGCGTCATATATTGCTGCAACTATCATGAAGATGATTATCAGTGAGGGAACGAATGCAACTCCGAGCATTACGATGACTCCAGAACCAACCAATACTCCAACGGTGTTAACCACATACCATTCACTGTGAACATATAGTAAAATCATTAATGCAATAGCAACGATCAACCCAACCATAAATGGTCCATCATACAGTTGTAATCCAGTCAATGTCATCATTTCACCGGTTACTTCTCCATGTTTAGCAGTAGTTCCATCATTATCGTAAAGTGCTACAAATTGAGAACTGGTATTTGACTCATCAACAAAATAACCGGTAGTAAAATTATCATCAACAGGGAATGAAATTCTGTTAACCAGTGCTTCACCATGAAGCCAGTGTGCTGTATCACCTGTGGTGATGAGCATGTCTGTATATCCAGAAACATCCAAGTCGGTTAATCTAGCAGACTGAATCGTTTCTCCAAAATCCATCAAATGCATTTTTGTTTGTTCCACTACTTCAACTTCAGCAGACTGATTCCATTCAAATCCAAGAACATTACCATTATTTTCTCCAATCAGGATAAATCCTGTATCCGCACTAGCATTTTCCATTGTCACGCTAGACCATGGCGAATGCCCGAAATCAGAACTTACATAATAGCCGGTAGAATTTCTTACGAATGCAGTTGCAGCAGGTTCAATCTCAAGTGAAGGCAATAGGGCGCCATTTGTTTCTGCTAATTCAACAATACATACTTGTGTTATAGTGGTGATTAGTAATCTGTCTTCAGAAATAACTTCAGAATATAGAACTCCATCAGTAATGCCAATATTAGTTGGTAATGACCATGATGCTTGATATACCATTTGTTCTTCAAAAACCCTATAATGATATATCGAATCATCGTTGGAAACCATATACATTGAATCATCAATCAGAACTGCCAAAGAACAAGCAGTGTGCATATTTGGTAGAGGAATTACCCCTTGAACAGGATCTACTAAGTGGCAAGCATATGTATTAATTTTTTCACCACTATCCATATCGATAGTCCAAATCCAAAGACCGTTTGTAAATGTTGCAAGATTGCCATTTAGTACAACTCTTGTATCACCCAGATCGTTTCCAGGGTTGCGTTGTTGGTCAACCTGCCATACTGGTTCACCGTCAAACGGCTGGCCGTGCCAATAACTTACAGAATCATCCCATGGACCATCGGCTTCCCCAGTCAATTCAGTTGTTAGGAAGCCTTCCATTCCATAATTTACAAGATATGATTCGCTGGTATGGGTTGAGACTTCATCGTATTCAAAAGGTTCAGAATCAAAATCAATTACCAACATATGTGCGAGAGGTACTGTTGTGTACATCAATGCAATTGCTAAAATACCCATTATTCCATATTTGATGACCCAGTCCTTTTTGTATTTGGCCAATAGTAAAATCATTATTGTAAAAATAAAGATAAAAGCCAATTCCATTGCGATATATTTGACTTGAGTAGCACCTGCTTCTCCAAATGCATGCAGACCAGCAATATCATACCAAGGTCTGATAAAAAGTGCAATTAGAATGGTAATAACGAACATAAATGCCATTCCAAACATCCCGGGTAACTGGTCTTTTATTGAATCCAAAAACGATTCAGCCCGAAGTTCTCTCTCAACTGCAACGAATTCTTCAGAAATATCACGGCCCGTATTGTCGGGTTCATTGTCGTCGCTCATAGCAGATGCGAGTTCGGGCTTGCATATGACTGTCACGCCCATATCATTCCCCCTAAAGGGGGAAAATCTTAGTTTTTATGAATTTCAAAAAAGTATGGAATACTAATTTTGACTTCTCGGGTCCTTTGGCCCATCAGCACTTTGAATCTCAACACCATGTTCGCCTAGATAGCCTACACCATTTTCTCCCATGAAGCCACCATCGACGATGACAACCCTTGTAATTCCAGAATGGTGTATTAGTTTAGCGCACATCATGCAAGGTTCTCCGGTAACGATTAGCCATGCACCATTGGTAGGTACTCCATTGGCTGCTGCATTACAAATCAAATTCATTTCAGCATGGTGGCAACCGATTTCAACCCGCGTACCAGATACAACATTTTGGGTATCTCTCAAGCATTCTTCGCCACCACAAAGGCGTCCTCCGCCTCTTGGGCCACCGTTATAGCCATCCATCAAGATTACATTTCTTGCAGGATCAACTAATAGTGCGCCGAATTTTCTGCGAGAGCAATTAGAAGCCTCAGCCAAAGTTAAGCACTGTTGAATCCGGATTGCCAAATGCTTGTCTTTCATACCCTCACCCAACCCTTGCTAACTCTGTCCTTGTTTCATCTCTTCGCTAGCAAACTTAGGTCTTCATCACTATCAAGATATAGCAAACCGAGTATATTTCCTTGTAAATACATGGAGCCAAGGCTGACGACAAGACCGACATCATGTGGTTCTTCGTCTTCTATTATTGATAATGCACTTTCGGGGAATTCTACTGATGAGATATCGCAATCAATCCCCATGAATTGATTCATCAATTGTTGAGGTTCAATGCCTGGGTATCTCCCTCCCTGTGGAGCGGTGATGATTATTTGACGAGGTGGATTTTTTTGACAATATTCGAGTAATGGGGCAACAAATGCATCCATTTCTTGCTGAGGTGAAGCTGCAAAAACTAGTGACCATGCTTGAATTTTATAACTTTCAATCATATTTGCAACCTCTGGCATTATTCTGGCCATGCCGCTTGGGTTGTGAGCACCATCGAGCAAAAATTCGTGGCCACCAGTTTTCCCAGCAGGAATAAATTGCATGCGACCAGGCCAACGAATTGAGTTCTTCGCCTGCCACACAGTTGACGTGTCCATTCCGGTTCTCTTCAGTGTTTGATCGACAAGGATTGCGGCCTCTTGCCGAGTGGTAAGCATCTGTGGAATTTCAACAAAAATTGGCTGAGCTGGAAGTGGTATTTCATCAAGTTCAATGTTTCCAGCGGCTTGACATTCTTCACGCATTGCCGCTTCGATGCCCTCATCTTCAGGATCGCGAATAATCACTTTGACGCCAGGTCTTGCAATCGCAACCTTCTCCCGCGCTATTTTGCAAATATCAGGTCCTAAGATATCGGTGTGTTCGGCAGAAATAGAAGTGATAATGCAGGTGTCGGCCGGAGCAGTCCTAGTAGCATCTAGTCTTCCCCCCAACCCAGTTTCTAAAATCAATACATCGACATTATGACTAGATGCTGTAACCATCGCACAAAGATATGTGATTTCAAAAAAAGTCAAGTCAATTACAGGAACTTCTTCACTAATCTGCTTGACTTCCGCTAATGCACTATCAAATAACTCACCAGCGATCGGCACTCCATCAATTCTAATTCTCTCTTCAATTCTGCTAACATGTGGGGATGAGAATAATACGGCTGAATGACCAGAGAGCTGTACTGAAGCGGCTAATATTGCACAAGTTGTGCCTTTTCCATTGCTTCCTGCTACATGGAAAATATGAGTATTATCAAATTTTAGATTCAATCGATCGAGTGCCTGCTTGGTATTAGGCAAACCCAAAGACATTCCTTTGGACTTAGAGGAATTTAGCCATTGGCGAACCTCTTCCATAGTCTGACCCATGTCAAGGCTCATGGGTATATCTCATAGCATCTTTGGCTAATAATCTTTAAATGGCTGAAATTATTGCTAATATCATGGAAGTATTTTCTAATTGGAAAATCAATTTTGCAATTGAACTTTCACTGCCAAAAACGACGAGTTCTTGCATATTCCACTTCTGCTTTATGAATCGTATGCAATAACGAATCGAGGTCATTTGGAGTCACCTTTCTCAATACACGTTGAGCGGTAGCTTCTCCAATTCCTCTTCCCATCAAACATAGAATCGCATCATATCCTCTGTTTGCCACAGTAGTTGCATTCTTCATCATACGCCCCTCATCCTTAGGATCGGTTGAATTAACCCATTCGACAAGCATTTTTTGCATTCCTTCTCTTGCACAAGCCATCATTAGGCCCTTGCATTTCAAACATTGTTTGACATCGTCCATCTCTTTGTATCTAGCAACTCTAAATCTTCTAGTGGCTTTACACTTCAAGCAACATAATACGGCTCTTTCATTCTCTAGTCTTAGTTTCAGTCTTGCCCTTACTGCAGCATTATCCCAATTTGGCAATAGCATATCTCGGCTATTGTGGTTTGAGATACCCAAAGGACCAGTTGCAGTTATTTCAATATCAATTAAACCAGATTGGATTGCATGAATTATATCTCTTGCACCGATGACATCCATTCTTTCATGGAATAACTTTCCAAGAACTTCTTCCATCACCACAGTACCACGGTATTTTTTCAACAGTGATTGGAGATTTATTTTTCTCGGATCAACGCCATGCCTTAGTATCGCAAAAGTTTTGGCAACTTGAGCAAATCTCCATCTTACTTGACGAGAATTTGGCAATGTTACACTTAGCAGTCCAGTGATTGCATCAGGTGGTGTATCCATCAACCAATTTAGGAAATCACGACCGTTAACACCTGAAACCTGTAACGAGATTCTTGTCGGTTCAACCACTAATCTTCCCCAGCCACCTGATTTTGTACTGGCCATCGCTAGTAGAAATTGACCAATCGCTTCATTGATTCTTGAACCATTACAGGAATTGATTACTACAGCATCATCTCTTTCTTCAATGGTTATTTTACGGTCTGTAGGAAGGTGACCAGTTGCTTCAATATGACTACGAATCGCTTCACTGAGCAAACTCATCGCCTCACCATCTATAGGATGGTCAGATAATTTCGAGTCGCGTTCTGCAAAGATCCCGTTGACATCTAGGCCAACTTGATTTTCAGTTTCTTCATCATCGCCTTCATCTTCTAATCCTTCAAGCAAATTCAAGTCCTCGGCAACCAATTGACGAAGGCGACCAATATCTCTAGCAACTTCTTTTGGCACTGGTGGTAATTCTCCAGTCCATTGAGGTGCATGGGCTTGGTCGGTAACCGGAGTGACCAGCAATTCTGATTTTTCAGAGTCTGCGTCTATGATTAACCAGGTTCTTCCAGCCATCACGAAACGTCTTGGAGAGCCATCATCATCCTCACCGGAATCGTTCAAACTCAGTACGAAAGCCTCATCAACGCTTCCCAAACTAGAGCGCGTCACAGCATCTCTAACGCGATATTTCTGTTTATCAGGTATCATTGAAAGATGGTTTGTAACCCATTGTCTAGTTCTTCCAGCAGTTGAAATCCAGCCGTTGGAGAATCGTTTTGGAACTATGACCTTAATGTTCTTTATAGCATTAGGAATTTCATCTTCTGGTATTGTGAACAGTGGCCTTTCTTCAGGCAACTCTTCACCCTTGGCCAATGCTTCCATGCGTGCGAGTTCATACACAGTTTTTGGCCATCTATACCAAGGAATTTCAACTGGATCGGTGCAAATTCTTACAACCCATCCTTCTGATAAGATGGTTGCAATATTTTCTGTATCCTCTTGACGCCA
The DNA here is from genome assembly GCA_009937205.1 of Methanobacteriota archaeon. Lineage (GTDB taxonomy): Archaea > Thermoplasmatota > Poseidoniia > Poseidoniales > Poseidoniaceae > MGIIa-L1. The sequence goes on from JAACCR010000121.1 coordinate 28,828, forward strand.
TCGTTCAAATTGACTACTATTGGCAATACTTTCAGTCATCTCTGAAATAGGCACAGCTCCGAAAGAATGAGCCATTAATACGATTTGATTTGCAGCAACAGAATAGGGCATATCTCTCCATTCAACAGGCTCAATTTTTCCTTCCATTGCTCGCCTAGCAATGACTGCAGCCTCTGCCACATCATCTGCATTCCAGGACAATAGATGCCCTCTTCCCAGTCCACCTAAACGGTGGTCTGCTCGACCAACACGCTGTAGCATTGAATCAACAGAACGTGGACTTTTCATCTGCACAATACGATTGATTGTTCCAACATCTATTCCTAATTCCAAACTGGATGTACAAACCAAACCAGATAGTTTTCCTTCACGTAAATCATCTTCCATTTTCTGACGCGTTGCAGCGGCTAAGGAGCCGTGATGAACTCCAATGGATAGGTCGGGCGCCATACTCGACAATCTGCTAGCGATCGTTTCAGCATCGTTTCTAGAATTGACGAATACCAAACAAGGAGGGTCCTTTCTCAAAATATCATTCAATCTGCGATACGTCGAGTGCTCTCTTGGAGATTGGATTGATAATTCCATACAACCGATTTCATCTTCAGCTGTTGTAGGTTCTGCTTCTACAGTCAATTTTGTATCTCTATGACCCATTGCAACAACCGCTTTACCTTTTTTTGGTGAAAGCCATTCAGCGACTTGTTGAGGGTTGCCGACAGTAGCAGATAACCCAATTCTCTGAACCGGTTGGCCAGTCATTACCTCCAAACGAGATAGTCCAATATTCAATTGCCAACCTCTCTCACTGGCCGCCAAATCATGAACTTCATCAACGATTACTACTTTGACACTGGTCAATAATTTTCTCAAGTTTTTACCAGTAAACATCAACTGGAATGTTTCTGGAGTTGTTACCAATAGGTGTGGTGGATTGCGCACCTGTTTTGCTCTTTCACTCTGAGTTGTATCACCATGCCTCAAACCTATTCTGAGACCAACAGCTTCAGCGATTTCAGTCAATCTTCGGTCGACATCTCGATTCAAGGCTCGCAATGGTGTGATGTAGATTATCGCTAAAGGATCCCACTCTTCTTCTAGACAGCGATGCAGAATCGGTAATACTGCTGACAGAGTTTTTCCTGAACCGGTAGGTGCGATAATAATTCTATCATCACCCGTCATCAGTTCAGGTATCGCTATCTGTTGTACTGGGGTTGGTTTCCAACCCCGAACTTTCAGTGCTTCTACCAATTTCGGATGTAGGGTGGAAAATACATTTGACATACTCTCCCCACCCCTATGGAATAGTCTCAGGGCCCACCCTTTTTGAACAAACCGTTAGTAAAAGAGCCAATAAAATAGAACAAAAATCACTCTTCTTCGAATACAATATACTGTTTATCTAGTTCAAGTTTTTTTGCTTCTTTATTCGCTTGAGCCAATTCAGGAGAGCGCTGCATCAGTTTGTTGATGAGCGGTTCGACAATCATCGGTGCTATCAAAACTGATATAATTAAAGTGAATAACCAATAAAACGATGATGTTGGTACATATGAAGTTCCAGGTGAACCTTCTCCACCGACCATCAGTTTTACAGTACCGAGCCAAGGTAGTTCTCCACCAGCGACCCCGATAACCCAATCATTTGTTACAGGTCCAACTAGGCCACTTTGGCTATGAACTCCAGATGAGCCATTTACAGCAGAACTGCCTTGGTCTACCGAACATTTGTTATTATCTCCTAATGTTAACATTCCTGCGTGCAGAGGTTGCCATTGCCAAACCACTAGATGAGTTTCTACATTGGCGTGACTTGGTCTGTTGCAATCATATAATCCCGCTTGAATTCCATCAAATTGGATAGTAATAGATTCAACAGCGTATTGATCAGTTCCCGGCACATCCCAATTAACAACACAAGTTCCGGCAATTCCTTCAAGTACATCGGTTGAGTATTGGTCATATGTCCCTCCAGTGGGACAATGATCCGCATTTGAAGAGTTACTGTCAGTATCGCGCGAAGGCGAATAAGTATCGTGTGGGATGACTCGAAGAATTGACCTATGGATAATAGGGGTACCAGGATCGCCATTTTTCTCATAAATAATCACATCACCCGCCATACCATGCGATGCATAACCATGATTTTTTGAGCCAACTTGACTAGCTTCAGCGAATGTCACAATCGTATCATATGGTTGGTTGTGAACTAGGATCAAGTCTCCAGCATCAATACTACCAATCTCACCTTCAATATCGTGAATCATAGATGATGATTCTACCACGACCAATGGTGGCATTGAACCAGTATGTGCCCACAGTCCAAGAATAAGAATGGCAATCATTGCAGCAGCAAGAATCAATTCTCTAATCAAAGATTTGAGCGGATCTTGGTCTACCACGAGTGTTTCCTCCACCCTTAGCGGCGAAGTCCTTTGCTTTGAAGGAATTCTCCCCATGCGACATCATGGCCAGCTCCTAGTACTGAAGCGGAAAAGTTCCCATCACTCTTTTGGCGGCGTAATTCTGAGATTGAATCAATTTGTTTTATCTCTTCAAGTGTGTTGACATGGCCACGCAATACAAGCATTTCAGGGCCTGATACTATCATGAACATGAACGACAAAACCCCCAAAATAATTGCTAAACCGGTGTGTTGTCCCCAATCAGGATGATCTTGTAAGGTTAAGATCTGGTAGAGGCAGAGTAGCATGATGATTATCGATGAAAAGCAGACTGTGGTCGTAATCGATAAATGTGTACCATGCTGTCCTATCCACCATTTTGTAAATAATCGTATTATCATTGCATCTCGCCTGTTTGGCACAGAGCAGTTTTGTTATTGAAGGTTACACAACGCCGCTTCTGCTACTACAATCTGGTTTATATCGTATTCTAGTAAAACGAATCCACCCCACGCTACTATATCTTAGAGGCCAATAGTACTCTCTATGAAGGGTTTCAACATTACCATCTGTGAATTTACACAACACCGCTTCTGCGATTTGACGCAGAGGGGGATGCTTGAAATGCTTTGGCCGCTGAGGGCCAAAGGCCCTTGACAGGAGCGGCGGTGATTCTGATGCGACTTGCAATATTTCTAACTCTAATTTTTATAACATCTACACTTGCTCCGTTTGCAACTTCAGCAACAACAGAAACGCAGTTTAATGATGGTTCAACATCATATGAAACCACATTTACTGGTAGTGGAACAGGAACTGCAGGTGTGATTTCTATCCCTTATGGTGCCGAAGTTACCGCTGCTGAATTTAGATTAACTGGAGAGGCATCCAATACAGCATATACAAATTATACAACCAATGCTCATTATGGTGGTGCAGGTGATGCGAATTGGCAAAGTGCCCCTCCATCTCCATTCACCTACGGAAGCCGTTCCAACATGGATGTAAATTCTCAAACAATGACTTTGAAAGGCATACCTTCAACCAATCATGCTGATTTCACAAGAACATCTACTGTCCAGTCACTTGGTGGCGCACATCAAAACACCACTGGTGGATTCATTGCACTTTCTGATCAAGGCTACAATAGTCCAGGTCTAAAACACTCTGATTTAGCCGTTTCAAGTAGTGCTTCGTGGACCTATATGGGAGTGGTAGTTCCTATTTCAGAATATGAACTTCACGTTATGAAATACTCCAATACAGGATTATACAATACGCCTACTATTCTGCGAATTAACAAGAGCACTGGTGCCTATTTGGGTACTGCCACATTCCAAAGTAGTTCTACTAATGGATGTTCTACATCTTCAAATTATTACATGCATGATGCAACAGTCTACAATGGGGATGTATATACGGCATCATATTCTAATAATGATGTTGTAAAGTGGACAGTCACTAGTACAACTTGGAAATGTTCCACAGTATGGAGCTATAACCAATATATAACCGGAGTTGATTTTGATGATGATACTGGAAAGATGTATATTGCAACTTATGATTATCAAGGTCAATCTCATTATATTAAGGAAGTCAACCCTGCATCTCCAACTTCAATAAATGGGTCATGGTTGATGGGGAGTTATCCTTCAATGTATTACTACTATGGTGCAGGATTGGTCGTGAATTATCCAATGGTAACATACAACCTTTATAGCAATCAAGGATACAAGAGCACTCATCATCAATATGCATTCAATGGCTTATGGTTGGACTCGATGGGTGAAGTTGAGATCGATGGTGGTGGCCACTATGGATTAGTTGATGATGGCACAGGTAAAGTAGCCTTTACATGCCATTATTATTCTGCATACTGCTCCTCGTCCCAGTCAAGAAAGATTAATTTCATGGGCGATGGCGATCTATTTGATTCACGTTCATCAACCACAACTTCAGCTACGGTAGTGGGTTCAACATTCTCGGTTGGAAAGACTCTCACCTCATTGAAATTAACTTCAGTATTGGCATATGAACCAGCAGGAACTTCAATCAATATCGATATTTCAAATGATGGAGGGATTACTTGGATGCATGCTAATGCTGGTCAAATAGTGACATTTGCAAATGCAGGATCAATGCTAAAGTGGAGAGCGCATTTGAATGGAACAACATCGAAAACACCAATATTAGGGGATTTGGCAATTCAATATACTGCAAGTTACCAAAGGAATGGTTATTTGTATAATTATCAATATACCGGAAGTGGTACTGTTAATAATCTGGTTGCAGCAACATTAAATTGGAATGAAACTAGACCATCTGGAACTAGTATTAGCGTAAAATTCGGCTTTGACTCTTCAAGCACTTGTTCTGGTTCAATAATTGATACATTCACTTCCCCAGGCCAGACAAAAACAATTACCAGTACTGGTTATTACATGTGCGTTAGAATAATGTTATCAACCTCGAATACAGGCAATTCACCATCAATTACAAATCTGAGTATCCAACGCCATAGCGATGCACCTATGGAGCCTGAAATTCTTCTTGATAATTCTTCAGCATGGAAGCGATTAGCAAATGATGGAGCATTGATTGGGCCACTTACTATTTCTGAAAATAGCCCTAGTGAAAAAATAATCAAGAAATTTAATGATTTGATTCCCGATACTGGGGCGGGAATAAAACATATTCAAGTTGATTTAGCTTCCTCTTCAAGTGGAAAACTAATTCTTGATTCATTTTCTGTTACA
>JAACCR010000122.1 GCA_009937205.1 Methanobacteriota archaeon
ACTGCTAAAACTGTTGAAAGTGCTCGATGTGTGTAGTGAGGAACTTGACTTGGAGTGTATAATTGTAAACGCCCATTTGGATCCCAATGTGCGACTACTGCGTGAGGTTCTGTGAAGCCGTGATGTACTCCTTTCATGGTCCATTTGTTATGATTACTGGCTGAAGGTTTGTCAATTAAACTTCGGTCGCCGAATTCTTGGAATACTCGCTTTTGGACATTGGTCTTAGCAAGATGATATTTTCCTCTCCAATGAATCGGTTCGTCGGCATCTTCCAAACCTTTCTTTGGATCAAATACCGGTTCAAGTTCTTCATATTCTACTTCAAACAAAGAAAGTGCATGTAGCGCTGTGGCCTCATCAACCGCTGCCACACAGGCCACTAAATCTCCAACGTGTCTAACTTTATCAACCGCCATTGCGTGTTCATCTTTTGTTACTGGAAGAACACCGAAACTGGTTGTAGAATCCTGCCCTGTTGCTACAGCCAATACACCTGGTAAAGCCTCAACTTTACTAGTATCAATAGAGATTACTTTAGCGTAGTGATGTGGTGAGCGTAATATTTTTGCAACGCATTCATTTGGCAATCTTACATCATCGCCGTACCATGCTTGGCCCGTTACTTTGGCATTGGAATCTACTAATTTCATTGATTTACCAACAGTTGTCCCGGTTCTGGCCCTATCGTGTACATGAGCACCTGCTGGTTGCTTTTCACGACCACCGGCCATCTCGGGAATGAATTGCAAGTCGCGTTTTGCCATTTGTGGTCTTGAACCGCCGGAACCGGGAGGAGGGAAAGATTGCTTTCCCGCAACGCGCTTACCATCTTTGCGAGTTATGCTACCCCCACCTGGCTGTTGCTTGTATCCACCTGACATGAGATCACCTAGCGTGGCCCGGAGGCATTTGTGGTTCTTCAGGACCGGATGGGTGTGGATCTGGATGTGGTGAACTCGCTGGCTCCTCTGCTTCTACTTCGCCTCTATGAATAGCCGCTGCTGCCTGAATAGATTCCACAATTTGTTGATATCCGGTGCATCTGCATAGATTTCCTTCAATTGCAGTTTTTACCTCTTCATCTGTTGGGGAAGTATTTGTATTGAGCAAAGATTGTGCTGAAATAAGGAATCCGGGAGTACAAAATCCACACTGAGAACCGCCATACTTTGCAAAGCAATTCTGAATCGGAGCAAGATGCGCCCCGTCTGCAAGACCTTCTACGGTTGTGATTTCACATTGTGAAACTTGTCCAGCGAAAGTAAGACAGGAAAGTTGGGGTTGCCCATCGACCATTACTGTACAACAGCCACAAGTACCCAAATCACAACCTCTTTTCACTCCTAAAGTGCCTACTTTATCTCGTAGAACATCGAGTAGTGTTGCATTAGATGTTGTGAGGATTTCAACATCCTCTCCATTGACCTTTGCTGACCAAATTTCCTTAGCTCCAACTGGTAGCATATCAACATGTTCTGTCCCTACCACGATAGTCGCCCATGGCGACCTATTGCCGCCCACTAATGATGCTATTGGAAAAGTAATCTCAACTACTTTGGCGATAACTTACTGCAGAAAAATCATCCATTCCTGTTTGAGGTTCAACCCAATCAGGGTCTCCTGGCAGCACTAATCCATCTCCTAACTGAGTTAATTGTTGAGCAATAGAACGTTGATTTTGTTGTAATTCTTCCCAATCAATTTCATCGTCTGACCATCGAGACCATCTCTTCAAACTACGATGACTACGGACTAAATTTGCATATAGTTTCAAATGTAACTTGGCTGAGTTTGGCCACCAATACATGAAAATTAGGAAAACGAAGATGAATGGCAAATGTGTTAAAGATTCTAATAACCAATGCATAGACAATAATTCATTGACTGGACTAGTCTCAGCCAATAGCGCCCAAGTAACCATTAGAGATGCAATGACCCACCAAATTGGGAAGGTAATTACGGCTGCAAGAACTTTGTATGTTCCCAATGCAGACTTGTCTACTGCATCTGATTTCTTCAAAAAATGCATTACTAAGTAATTGGTTTGATAGGCAGGCATATTGCCAATTACTGCACTCCAAGTGATTAATCCCAACATCCAAACGGCAGCCCATGCCCACTTTACCATTAGGATGAAGCCGTTAGATGTACTCATTCGTTCGGGCTTACTGTCAACATCCAACGGACTGATTCCTCTATCATCCAAATTTGCAAAATGTTCAGTGCAATCTTCAACAATTTTTGCAGTCTTTTCTGGTTCGTTTTGAGCCATGAACTCCCATCCAGCACGAATTCTTCTAGCACCTAATACCGATTGATAATAAGTTGGTTTTGTAAAATCCTCACCCATTTGTCGAGCCCTCTCAGCATGGACTACTCCTTTCCCTCTCCAAATGAATTCCCTTTCTTCCCAAGAGGTTTTGGATAATGATGCGCGTTTTAATTCAAAATCAATGGCTTTTGTCACCGAAGTAACCCATTCTCTATCGAGTTTATCTTGCACTTCAAAGTCCTCAATAATCTCAGGTAATTGTGGTAAGACCATCGGTCTTTCAATAACTACTGCACATCGTTCTCTGAAAGTAGCTGCATCAGAATAGTGCAACCCGATTGGCACCAATTGGGGTCTTGGTTTACCCATCTCTTCCGCTTCTCTAATCGCTGCTTTGATAATTCTTGCAGCCCCCGAGCGAGCCTGTTTGGAACTCGCTTCTGAATGGGTCGTTCCTTCGGGGAAAATAATCAACCTTCCACCATTTGCAACAGCGCTTGATACTGTCGCTAATTGATTTTTATTCCTATCGCTTGCAGCCGCTTTGTTTTTACTATCTTGTGAACGTTCAATCGGCAAGGCTCCCGCAGCTTTGATGAATCTGCCTAAAATTGGTACTTTGAAGAGTGTATGTTTGGCAATCATCGACTGCTTACCAGGTAGGGATGCATGCATTAGCATGGGGTCGATAAGTCCGGATGGGTGCCATGCAATGAATAGAAGTCCGCCTTCTGATGGCAGATTATCTGAATCTATCAGATCAATTTCTCGGAACCAAACAGATACTAAAGCACGTGTAAATCTGCGTGTCAGGCGATAAATGAATCCAACCTTTGGATGATTATCTCCAACTGGGTCCTTCAACCACTTCATGGCCGACCCTAGTTCTAATAGTAATTGACATAATCACCGGACACTACGGGATTAAAGGTATTCTAATGCGATTGAAATCTCAATCATCAAGTTCTGCATCTACTATTGATTCAATGTCATTATCAATTGATTCAACATATTGTTTAGCAGAAACATCAACTGATGCTAAACTTCCTTCTTCCTTATCGGTAACTACTCCTGCAATCAACAGTACTGCTAAGAAAACTATTGCGAAGGAGGCTATTGCGAGAGCAATGCTAGAAATTCCATCTTCATTACCACTTGATGATGAAAACTCTTTACTCGGATTCATTAGCATAATATCTGCGGTAATAATCGCTGTTGAATAAGAATCTCCTTCCCCATTACCAATTCCACGAATCGAAATTGTGTGATTCCCTTCTAAAGTAATTCCAGGCAAGTGTTCTAAATTATGAATCATGTCAATGGCTGAAATTGTGAATTCATCATCTCCATGGTCGAAGGAATGTAGGTTGCTCCAGTCATCTCTTAGGTGATTACTTCTCCATTGAATCGTATCTACTGATTGTGAAACATTGAATTGCAAATTGTCAGAACTCTCTAAATGAATGCGATTATCCATACCGATTTCTGTTATGAGATTGATTGTAATATTGTTGTTGAAAGCATAATCTCGTTCCGCAGCCTCCATTACCGAATCAAGTGCTCTTACCTCACCATGGCCGTAAACATTGTTTTGGCGGTTTTTAGGCGCAAGATCCTCAATACAAGGCTCATTTTTCAACATATATTCACAACGTCGGTATGTTGCAGTTTCTTGCATAATATTTCTAATGTCAAATGGAGATAAATCAGGATTTGCTTGATACATTAACGCTGCAACTCCTGCAGCACCTGGCGTTGCCATTGAAGTTCCAGACATATCCGTATATCCCGTACCACTATTTGCTTCAACAGACATTACATTAGAACCAACATAAGCAACATTTGGCTTTATTCTTCCTTCTTCTGATGGTCCTTGACTAGAATAAGGCGCTATCCCAGAATCCTTGTCCAATGCTCCAACTGTGATTACATCTTCAGCGGAACCTGGAGTTCCGATTGAACCTGATACGGCACTGTTTCCTGCTGCGATGAATAATGCGATTCCAGAACGAACCATTTCGTTTGCATAGCGATTAACACTGTCTTCCTCGGATGATGTCCATTCGATCGGACCTGGCCCTCCAAGGCTCATTGATGCTGCCCGTATATTGAATTCAAAGCGGTGGTCAACAGTCCATTGCATGCCTGCCATAACAGTTGCAAATGAACCTGAACCGCCTGCATCAAGAACCTTGACGCCAACTAAAAAGGCCTGAGGAGCCATTCCAATATGTTCGTAATTAGGCGCTCCAGTACCAGCGGTTGTACCAGCACAATGCGAACCATGACCTTGGTCATCATAAGGGAATATTTCAGTCCCATTGGTTGCTCCTGGATTATTTACTGGATCGTAAAATCCAATCACTTTCGGGTCATAGGTTGAGTTATCATCATCCAAGTCATCAAGACTTGCGTGTGCTCCATCAATTCCGGTGTCAATGATGGCGACGGTAGAACCTGCTCCATCATATCCAGTATTTTGCCAAACTTGGTCTACGCCGTGTAAAACAGCAGCATCTCCATTAGCTATTGTCAAAATACTATCCAATTCAACCATAACTACACCTGGGAAGTCAATAAGTTCTAGAATTGAATCGGCTGGAACCCTTCCTGCAAGTGCATCAATATGCTTTAATGTCCATTGATGTTGATAATTTACTTCACGTACCAAAAAATCAATATCTTCTTGAGTTGGAGTATGGTCAAAATCAATGATTAGCGGCAGTGTCTCAAATTCATCTAAGAATATTGGATTATCCTTGTGTAACTCTACCATATCTCCAATCTTGTTTTGATTGCGGTCAACGGTTGTTTCAACCCACCAACCCTCCTCAGAGGGTTCGTTGCTGGTTTCGGCGCTAACTGGAATGGCCATCATCAATGTTGGCAACAAAAAAATAGTCAAACAGAAGAGTGTCATTGTGTTACGGAGTGTGTTCATTACTTGCACCTTCAATACATCCACAAGCGTTTATCGTTTCAACATAGTGCTTGATAGTTTTAACAATAAATATAATTTTTATAACCTTTTCAAGATGGAATTTTAGATTAATGGCAGTTTTTGCCCTTATTCGATTGTTGACGGGTCAAATGTTATAGTCGGTATTAAAAATCCTTTTTTGATTATTATGGCAGCGCCAACCCGAAATGCACCACAACGAGTTTCAAATCAAGGATTATTATCACGCGCGAATGACAAAGGTACAATCTTTTCAACACCAGAGAATGCCGTCGCTGCACCACCGATGGTGATTAGTCAACCAGGAAAAATTAGAACAAAAGCTGATGTTGATTTAGAAAAATTCGCACAACTGATAATGTATGTTGTCGCATTAATTGCCATATGGGGCGGGATTTTTAGTATCGCTTTCGATGACAATGCAACCAATTCAAATTTCCTTCTACTATTCGTTGGTGGATTAGTTTCTGCTGCAATGGCCATCTCCTGGATTGAATTACAATCCAAGAGAAATGCATATCAATTGATGGAAGTGCAAAATTACATGCTCGGCCTAGGTTTCTTCTTTACAACGGTCGGCACATTATGGGGAGCTCGATACCTAATGGGTTTCGCTACAGGGGAGCTGAGCCTTGAAATATTTGGAGATCCAGAAAATTACGGAAATGGAGCTGATTGGCAACCTAATGCAAATGGGATATATGTGCAAGTAGTAGCAGTAATTGCCCTATTGTATGCTGAAATAAAACTTCTCAACCGATACAAGGGTGCGACTACATTTGGCTGGGGTGTTGCGATTTATGGTCCACTGGCATTGATGATTACCGGTGTAGGACCTTGGATTGATTGGTCTAATAACGTAGTTTCTTACGAGTTAGGAATTGCCATAATCGTACTCTCTTTCGTCAGCATGGAAGCGGCCTTACGTTCAAATAAATCAATGCACTTTTTCGTTGCCGCAATCGTTTCTGGCTTAGTTCCAATCTTGTATGAACTGTTCAACACCAGTGCTACTGCTGAAGGTGAAGGTGGCGCATTGTCGCTATTGATATTCATTATTGCAATTCAAGGCTACTATGCCTCAAAGCACGAATTACGCTCTGATTTGATGCAGAAAGCAAGTGTGCTATTGGTTGGTGAAGTTTTAGTTGCAATGTTTATTGCCCGTATTGCAGAATTAAACTTAATTATCGGCCCACTAAAGGCTGAAAACCTTGGATTCTTAGGAGATCATTTGACCCTACCTGTGATGTTATGGATCACTGTCCTTATTGCATATTTCCCTGCAGTGATGCAACGTAGAGTACCATGGATGCCTATTGGTCTTGCTTTCTCTTTGTTCTTTTTACCTACCGAGTCCAATATGATTCCTTGGATAATCACATTGGCAATGATTCCTTACATGTTATTCATCAACAAAAATGCAAGAAAATGGGTTGCCGATTTAACTGTCACCATGTTAGCAGTATCATTTTTCATGACCGATTTAATAGCTCGAGTAAATGAAATCGCTTACGCTGACATGTTTTCAATTCCTTATTCTCATTATCTTATTCCAATAGCCCTAGTAGTTATTGCTGAAGCCGGTTTCAGACAGAAGAAAATTTCCTCATGGGCACATCTAGCCATCATATCAGGAGTCACAGTATCCCGAGCAATATTAGGAGCTGAAGAATGGTTCTTGCCTTGGGTATTCGCTGCATATATCTTGTACATAGCAAGTACCAGCCTAAATATGGCCGGTAAATCTGGTGTATTCAAGGATAGAAAAGAAGCGACTCAAACCGTAATAATTGCCCTTGGTGCAATACTTCTTTTGGCAATATTTGGAAAATTGAATTTACCTGAATCATCTCTTGATGAATTATTATCCGGTTTCAATATCTCTTTGATGATATTAGGAATTGGTTCTTATTTACTGTTACGCGTTGGACGAGATATTGAATTCGACATGGGGATGCTATTGAATTGGCAAACAATCAAAAAGGCATCAACTACCTTTGATGTAGAATTGAATGCTTGGATTGAAGTTGATAACCAAAATGATGAATACCTCATTAAATTTGAACAAAATTGGCTATCAAAGTCATGGAGTTCTTTAGCGAGAATCAGTGTGATTATTCCTCTGATATTGATGACGATTGCAATAACTGAAGTAGAAATCAAGCCTTTTGCTCAAAATCCAATTTGGGTCATATTGTTGGCAATCCCGGTTGGAATATTAGTTTCGGAAATCCTTGCACTTGACAAAATAAGTTCCTTTACTAGATCTGCAGGTGTGTGGATGCTAGTATTAATGGCTGTTCCAATGGTCATTAGGATGCAATTAGCAAGAGCAGGTGCAACTGAAAGTCAAGTAGCTGATTTGGGTGGATTGATACCTTCTGCCATTGTTCTAGATTTGATTTTAATAACTGCACCATTCATTGTTAATTATCAAATAAATAAGCGGGGAATAGATGATGAAGTATTATCCAAGAATGCGGATGTTGCTGCATTAGCAGGACTTCTTGTGCTTGCAATGATGGATAGTTCAGGAGGTTTACTTCTCATCAGCATGTTTGTATTAGCCACCAGTAGGGCGATTAAGCATAGACACAATATGCTGTTAATGGCATCTCCAATAATTTTCGCATTTGTTGGAACTACTTGGGTTCAAGAATTCGGATTGGTCAATACAATTCTAGATGCGATGGATATTAATGTTGAATATGGATTCCTCACTATTGCAAATATCAGTGGATGGATAATTGCAATTCAAATGGGAATCGTTTGGATAATGGCAACTCAAGAAATGGAGGGTGAAAAAGAAACTCAATTGCCATGGTGGGGCTCAATGGCATGGTTTGCAGTAGGTTTGATCGCTGCAATGCCCGATGCTTCTTGGCTTCCAACGATTTTCACAATAATGTTGACTGGGAGTGCTATTTACAGAGGTAAGGTTTCATTCATCCCTGCAATGCCTATCATCTTCTTCTTCTCATTCTTGTGGGGAATGGCCAATGACTCTAGTTTCTTCGAATTAAATGATGGTGAAATCTTTGGTTGGGCCGCCATTACAACTGCATTATTCACACTATCTCTTTCAGTGATGGAGGTGACTAAGTGGCTATATTCAAAGTGCGAGGAGTTGACTGGCGTTCCTCAACATGTACAAATAATTTCGATAACTACTCAAGAAGGAAGAACGCAAATTTCGGATGCGCTAAGAATAATGGGCATTGCTGCATTTTTGTTATCATTTGATGTTGCAGTAGGGATTGGTCCCGTTATTGCTTCTGGATGGGTAACTTATATCGCAATACGCAAAGGTAGTACAAATGGATTGTTATTAATGCCATTATTGCATGGTATTTCAATAGCAAATTGCTTGAATGAAGCAAATATTGTTTCTGATGAGATTGGACAAATAATCGTCGGATTATTAATGGCAGCAGAAGGAGCAACTCTAATCTACTTCTCAACTCAAAATGATACAGTTTACGAATGGCAGACTTTCAATTGGGATGATGATAATGAATTCTTAGATTTCATGGACTACTTGGGAATGGGTGGTTTACTATCGGCTATTACAGGAACATGGTATGCATTTGAAGGAACAGATATTGATTCATTTTCTTGGCTGATAATGACTATTCTCTTTACATTAGTTGCTATTCAAGGATTTTCTAAAGAAAATGATGCACGGTGGAGAAGAGGCTTCGGAGGTTTTGGTTCACTGATCACAGCATTTATTTTTGCCAATACATTGGATTCTGATATTTTCACAGCACTCGGATATGTATTCCTGGGAATACTTGGATTCGGATATGGTGCAATGTTCAGTCAGAGAATTGGTGATGAAGGTGAAATTTATTTAACGGAAGAACAAGGTTCAAGTGGTCTTCTTCAAGCCACCCAAGAAATAACGGTTCAGCAAGAAACACAAGCGGAAATTGTTGAAGAGAAAATCATTGTCGATAAAGCGCCGGCTGTTGCCAAACCGATACTTGAAGCGGTTAGAGTAGAAACTCCTGTAATTCATGGTGGATTGATTGAGACTACGGAAGGATTTGCAATTAGACTACCTGGTGACGTTGTACAGAATATATTGAATTCGATTAACAATACTCCACATGAAGGATTCAAGCCAGTACTGGGATTCTCTCCTTCTGGACAAGTTATGTTGAATTTCGAGAATGAATGATCGGACTCAATCACGAGTGGTTGCTCCTTCATCACCAGCGATTGTTCTAGGTGGAATCGTTAAGTTTTGAATACTTGGATAAGCGCCCCAATATGCCTCTCTCGCTTGTTGGTTCAGTTGCATGCAAAGAACAATATCTGAGGCTCTTGAAGGCATTTCTTCACTTCCATTTAGATGTTTAATAATTGGTTCGATATTACTCAAATTAACCAAACCCCAACCGGTTTGAGTGCAAGGTGCTATCGGAGAAATCGGCATTGTGCCACTGGTAGGATCCCAATCCAAATCAGGATACCAAGCACTCAAGTTTATCGCTTCACGTACATCAGAATTCTTAATCTGAACTGGATTGCCTTCCGCGTCAGTTCCATTGACTAGATATCCAGATCTATTGGAAGGAGAGGCGCCACTACCATCATCAGAAAATTGGTCTCTTAATTCCTCTAATACAAAGGAAATGATTCCAGCAGTTCTTGGAGTGGCGAAGGAAGTACCAGAAGTCTCATGATACCCATCAATATCTTGATGATTAGGCAATAACTGAGTCCAGTCTGCGGAAATATCAGGATATGAGCCAGACATTATTTCTTTTTGGTCATCTCCTTCTTCGGCATAACCTGCAATGCCAATACTCCATGGCGGTCCTGCTGTTGCATCCTGTACAGCAGGAGATGGTGAATTATCAGCTGCACCAGCATGAAGTTTCATTTGAGAAACTACTGCTTCTTTGGTACCTAATTCAATCCCAGGAACTGGAAGAGAGCCCGGTGCTCCGAATGAAGTTGTTATGACATGAACAAGTGGCTGATTAGCCGCCGCAAGTACTGCCTCGGTACTGAATCCTTCAACGAAGAAAATTATTACATTTGGATTTGCATCTACTACTGCACCGGTAACTGCTGAGCCATGACCATCATTTGGGTCATCCAATATTGGAGTTCCTTCGCCTTCGGTCCAATCCGGTGATTGGCCGAAAATTCTAGTTCCTTCAAAATAAACAACATCATCGGAACCAATCAGGTCCCAGCAACCCGCTCTATCTGCATCAACCCTTTCTTGGTATGAACCTTCAAAAGTCAAGTTACAAGTAATTGTAACACCTAGTTGCTGACCTAGCCATGCTGGCAACGTTTCATTATTGCGGAAATGATCATGATATACATTAATTCCAGTATCAATCGGTGATACTACGGAAAAAGAGCGCCATTGATTTTGCTCGCTTTCCTCTTCTCCTGAGACATTATCTATATCGGAATTAGTATTCATTGCAAACCCTAGAACAATCGATGACAGAAGTATTGTCGATAACAATGCACTCAGCATCTTCTTGCTAGGGCTAGGACCAATCTCGATAATAGCATCCGCGATATCGACTATGGTGTCGGCGGACATACTCATGCCTCAAATGTTCCCTTCTTCAACACTACGCCTAATTGAAAGGGTCAAGCCTCATGGCTTCATCATGGACGAAAGGTCACAACGCATGGTATGGATAGACCTAGAAATGACTGGATTGGACATTGAAACTGAGTCCATCATTGAAATTGCAACTGTAATAACCGATGGTGAATTGAATATTCTCGCACAAGGGCCAAATTTAGCAATCTCTGTCAGTGAAGAATTATTGGCAAATATGGATGAATGGAATACTAGCCATCACAACCAGAGTGGGTTAGTGGAGAGGGTTCGTAATAATTCTGTTTCACTTGAGGAAGCTGAAAAGCAAACACTAGAATTCATCTCAAAATGGGTCGATGAAGGTGTTGCACCATTATGTGGTAACTCAATCTGGAATGACCGTAAATTCATGGAAAAGGAGATGAAGCAATTAGTACATTATTTACACTATAGAATGATAGATGTCTCTACAATTAAAGAATTGTCAAGACGCTGGTATCCGCAAATTGAAGGGTTTCAAAAGAAAGGCTGCCACCTAGCTCTTGACGATATTTTAGAGTCGATTGAAGAATTAAAATACTTTAGAAATGAACTATTCAAAGTTTCACAATAGGTTATCTAAAAGAAATACTGAAACGCCGTGAGATTGGTATTCAATTTTATTTTTATCTGATTTCAATCGGTTTAGTATGTCTCTGATTAGTTTAAGGTGTGAATTTATTTGAGATTTTCGAATATAGTGATTATTCAATTAAAGTAATTATGTATGGCGCTAAGGGAGAGGTGTGAGGCTTCTATTCCCTTTGCTGACAATTTTACTTCTCGCACCCCTGTCCCAGGCACAGGGTCTTGCTGAAGTGTTGCAAGAGTGCCCTAGCACAATGACTGGAAGTTCACAACCTGAGCAGGTACATTTGCAAATAACAGATAATCCTAGCGAGATGGTTGTAGTTTGGGCTACAGAACAAAGAGGCGATGCGATAGCTGAATGGAGTTCTGAAAGCACTTCTAATTCTGCTACCGGTGAGTCATATTGTTACAATCATGACAAGGCATTCCATATGGTAGTGATGAATGGTTTAACTCTCGATGAGGCAGTAACCTATCGTGTAGGAGATGGCAATGTTTGGTCGCAAGAATTCACATTTACTCCTTTCAATCCTGATGCGGAACATTTTGAATGGATCTCTATTGCTGACCATGGCCTTTCTTCTGAAGCACTTGATGTTACAGAGGCCATTATTGCAGATTCTGAAGCACAACTTGTAACAATTTCTGGTGACATAGCATATGCAGACGGAAATCAAAATGTTTGGGATGATTGGTTTTCAACCCAGCAAGAAAGTATGGCTTCAATACCATGGGTCACTGCAGTTGGTAATCATGAAAATGAACCAGCCGTAGGTTTTGAGGCTTATGAGCATCGTTTTGATTCAGATGGAGTAATAGAGAGTGAAACATTCTGGTTTTCGCGAAATATTCCTGGTATGCATCTTGTTTTCATGTCCACAGAGCATGATTTCACTCCGGGTAGTGCACAATATAATTGGCTTCAAAACGATTTGCAAGCAGCTAATACTCCTGATGCTAGAAATGAGAAACCTTTCATTATCGTAATAGGTCACAAACCGATGTATTCAAGCAACGATTATCATGGTTCAGAGGTCGAACTTCGTGATGCACTTGAAGCGCTTTATGTTGAAAATGGAGTAAATCTTGTTATTGCTGGACACGACCATTTCTATGAACGGACGTGGCCGGTTAATGGTGAGAAGGTCTCAGACAAAGGCGGTGGAGATATCTTTGGAAAAGGCCATGAACCGATACATTTGGTAATTGGTATTGCTGGAAGATCTGCATATGAGGAATTGGAAGAGCCGCAGCCGGAGTGGAGTGCTTATCGAGAGAATAGTAGTTATGGCTGGACTCGTCTTGTCTATGATGATAATACACGTCAACTAGAATTTACCCATCATCGAATTGATGGTACAATCGGTGATTCGTTCACACTTCAAGAATCATTCATTAGCCTTGAATCCGAAGATTCGAGTGTACTTGGAATAATTGGTATTGATTCAATATTCGCAATCTTTGCACTATTGGGTGCAGCATTACGCAAACAATAGCAAACGAAAAGGATTATTCGATACTCAAACTTACTTTCTAAACACTACCTTCTGTATTGCATAAAGACTAATGCCAAAGGACCGATGGAATTGATATGAGCGAAGAAAACCAAGGTCTGTTTCACTTTTTCAAAAGTCTACCTTTGCCAATCAAAGTCTTGGTTGTGGTGATGGATATAGGGGTTCTTGTTGGTCTATTGTATTATTTTGTTTAATCTGGTCAGTGGGGCTTGTCGCGACGGTAGGCAGTGTACTGGGGGACTGAACACCCATTGTACTCTTCTATAATATCTTGAGTGGGTTCGGATGAGCCCTTACGATTTCATGGAAATTATATGTCGTTCCAATATATTCAAACGAAGGAGACTTCCCTGCTGAAGATCAAACGCCACAATTCTAGGCCAACCCAGTTGTCTTCACCTGCGAAGTACACATGACCCTCATGAACATGAATATCACCGATGAATCCACCTATTGGTTTCAAATCGATGACCTGCCAAGTTGTTCCGTTGATTGAATTGTGTGCCCACAGTTCTTCTCCTGTCGTACCATCGTTGGCTGAGAAATACACGGTGTATTGATGCACCGTGAGTTCAGTTGGACCATTGGATCCCGAAGTGGATTGGATATCGGTTACTTCCCAGAATGAGTTGTTTTGGCTTTCATAGGCCCACATTTCGAAGTGAGTTCCTGAAATTGCCTGGAAGTAAACTTGGGTGCCAAGAACGACGAGGTCAGAAGGTGAACTGCCAGCAAAACCTCCGTTAATATCGGCAGCAAGCCAAGATGAATTGTTTGTTGTCTCATAAGCATACAACTCAGTTCCATGGGTTGTGCCTGCGTTTGCAGACATGTAGATCGTTGTCCCCATCGCAACAAGGTATTGGGGGCTTGAAGAGAGAGACCCGGGATTGATATCGTTCACCATAAAGGTGGTATTGGTGCCTGTCTCATGTTTCCATAATTCGATTCCAGTCACTCCAATCTGAGGTTGAGCTGAGAAATAAAGGTCTGAATTGACGGCAATCAACGATGATGGTTGGATATCTGCTTCGACTTTCCACACGCTGAAATTAACGGTTTCATAGGCCCAAAGGTCAAACAATCCAATGCCCGTCGAACCAGCACTGTCTCGAGCGCTAAAGAAAACGGTCGTGTCAATGAGCGTAAATTCGCCAGGATAACTCGAGCCTCCGGGGAAAATCTCCCCAATTTGCCATGCTGTTCCGTTTGTTGGTTCAAAGACATACGGTTTGACGTTTAAGCTCGAATCTTGTCCTGCGAACATCAATTGTGGACCTATCGCTTGCA
Organism: Methanobacteriota archaeon; assembly: GCA_009937205.1. GTDB lineage: Archaea > Thermoplasmatota > Poseidoniia > Poseidoniales > Poseidoniaceae > MGIIa-L1. Next base: position 14,256 of record JAACCR010000122.1, read on the forward strand.
ACGACAGAACACTCCCTGAATACACCAGTGAAATGCTTCCATTATCATAGGCCCAAATTCCACTCGCAGTTCCATTGTTTGCTGTGAAGTACATGGTTGAATTAATGGTAACAAAATTGGCAGGAGTGCTGTGCCCAGACGGGTTGATGTCTTCGACGAGCGCCACTTCAAAGGTGGTGCAAATCAGCATGCTTGAGATCACCTCTCCAGATTCCAGTGCTCCATTTAACGCGATGCCGTTGCCTGCTCCGTTATCCATGCCCTGCTGCAGCAATTCTCCAGTTCCGTTGCATCCAAGCAATGCTGGTGCAATGGAAAGACGAGCGACCATCATCGTGAGGGTCGAACTTCCATCAGCGCCATCTGCTCCGTCAGCACCATCTGCTCCGTCAACGCCATCTGCTCCATCCTGGCCTGTTTCGCCATTGCATACAACGACAAATGAATCAACTTCGTCAAGAGAAAGCGTATTGTCGCCGTTGTTGTCAACACCCGTTTCCACGATGGTCCCCCCATTTTGGCACCCTTCGACAATTGCTTCGGTGCGTGTGGCTATAAGAGAGGTGAGGCCGTTGTCACCGTTGGTACCGTCTGCACCATTGGCACCGTTTTGACCATCATTACCATCATTACCATCA
>JAACCR010000024.1 GCA_009937205.1 Methanobacteriota archaeon
CTTGATTCTTGATGCAGCGTTTGCTATGAATCGATTACCAGAACATTATTTTCAAGGAATTGGCGGCGGTCCCGGCCCTATTGGAGTGCATGAAATGGCACACCGGGCGATTGCTTCAGGGCAATTCGAGGGCCCCGTTCCACGCCAACACCTTTCTCAGAACATTGAGCACAGCCCAATTCATAATGCGTGGCAAGAGAAAAGAGATTACTTATTGCCGGAAGATTTCCCCTCTGAGGAAGTGACCGTCTATTCTGATTATCTGCTCAATAAGGGGCCAGCCTATGGTCAGGTTGGCGGTGTACACGATATTCTCAAAGACTCAAACGGTCAAACCTATGTTGTCAAAGAGGCTGATGCGATACTGGCAAAGGAATTGTTTGAATCGATTGAAGGCATCGACATCATGACTCCTGGTGCAGTGGCCTTAGCAAGTTTACAACAGGCACTGGCTTCGGGTGAAGTAGAATCTTCTTCACCTACGGTTCTCAACATCAGTGGCGGGGGCGTCAAACGTTACAAGCAAGACCAAGAGACTGAAATTATAGAGCCTTGGCTAAGGGTAAAAAAGGCGAACGGTGCTATGAAAATACTCGAAGCACTTCAGTGAATTTGACAAAATTGCTTCTTCAAGCACTGCGACCTGCATCAAACATTTCCTTTAGAGAGCCATCTTCAAGCATTTCCAAAATGATGTCAGATCCTCCGACTAATTCTCCTTGAACAAACACTTGTGGCATTGTAGGGAAATCAGACCAAGCACAAACCGATGGAATTGCTCGAGGGTCACTAAGAATATTTACTGCTGCAAAAGGTTCTCCAAAAGACTGCAAAACCTGTGCAGCTCTACTTGAAAATCCACATTGTGGTTCATTAGGGTCGCCTTTCATGAACAATACCAAAGCGTGTTCATCTACTATTGCTTGTAATTCTTCATCGGTCCATTGCATATTTTTCACTCCTTGTTTAATTTCTCTATTCGGCGAATGTGGATTCCTTGTCCACCGCCATGAGGGTCAAACGCTGTATCTCCAGCAGTTTCTGCTTGCGCAGGAGTCATACACTTCAGATCAAGTGCATGTACTGGGTGAGGAATATGTTGCTTCATATGCGCCAAAACTTGCTTCTGGCGTTGTAGTGGGCGCATACCCTCAAATTCTGCAGAGATAATACGGACATGAAACTGGTCTCCTGAACCATGCCAATCGATGACTTCAACATGTGCATCTGGAACTGCTACAAGAACTTCCTGTGTCAACCAATCAACTGTAACCATTGTCTCGCCCTATCATCGCCTCGCGCTAAATGGCTTTGAACCTGTGCTATGCAATACGATGCTTGAAAACTCACCAGCCGTTGCGATAACCATGTCACAACCAGGTGGATTCCGTCTACCTGATATGAAACGAGATTCGACTTGGCTTGCTGGTGCTGACCTATTTGCAGTGTTTTTGGCACTAGCCGGTCAAGTCATACTCACTCGTTCATTGCTATCAAGTGATTATGGTTTATTCATTATCCTGCTTGATTTATTTGCTACTACTTTCTTAATAATTGATTTAGGGCTTCCAACATTGTTGGCTAGAGATGGGGTAAAAGCACCCCATCTAGTATGGCCCGCTGTTTGGCGAGTATACGGGATGCAACTAAAAATTGCCATTCCATTTTTTTTACTAACCCTTTTGTTAACTCCTCAACTAATTCCATCTTGGCAAAACCAAATTCCACTATTGGTTCTGACTTCTATTATAGCCATTGTCCACATCGCATCATATGCACCTAGAAGTGCACTAAGAGCAATAGGAGAGGCGCGTATCGAAGGTTTTGCCAAAGTAATAGAACGCGCAATAACCACAATACTATACTGTGTTTTATTCATTAAAGGGTACGATAATGTAGAGTATTTCGCTGCTGCATTTTTATCTGGAGCTTTTATTGCATGGGTATTCTCATTAATACAGTTGTCAAAAATATCCAGGCCACTTTGGCTATCTAAAGAGATATGGAATTGGAATGATTTAGGAGAATCATGGACAAGTCCCAAACAATTGTTTTTTTCAGCAATGCCATTCGCAATAACATTGGGAATCTTGCCATATGTGATCAGAATTGAAAAGTTCATTTTAGCCGGATACATGGGTATTGACGCCGCTGCATTATTTCATGTAGCACAATTAGCATGGCTGGCTGGATTAGTTGTTCCTCAAGCGATGCGTTCTGCATTATTGCCTGTACTCGGCAATGTCCGCGATGACGAATCTGCATTCAAATCTGAAATGGAAAAGTCAATGTATTTTTGTTTCAATCTCATGCCGATTGGATTTTATTGCGGTGCTATCATCGTATGGTTGCTTTTACCGATTGCCTTCCCGTCACAATACATCGATGGAAGCCTAGGTGCATCGGCTGTTGACATCTTTTTCATACTCTTATTTGGATGGTCGATGACGATATTAGCTACTCCTTTTTACACCGCACTAAAGGCTGGAAAAAAACCTTGGAACTTCACTTTATTCATTTTACTTGTAGTGACTTTCGGCAGCTTAGTTGGATGGTTTTTAATTTCATATTTCTCAGAAGTAGGTATAACTCAAGCGATTGCTTCAGCAGCCTTCGCATCATCACTAACTTCGTTATTCTTGCTAATAATTTCTATCCACTTGAGTCGCTCTTGGCCACTTATCAAGGAAAATATGAGCGCTTGGATTTTATTGATTTCATCGGTGGCAATCGCAAGTTATTCACTATGGAATACTGACTTTATTATTGGCGCTTCATTACCTGCAATTTACTTCATTGCTTCACTAATTTATTCAAAAGTGAATTCCAAGAGTCCTGACAATGCGTGATACTAAAGCGCTCAGGTAGTTCGATTTTCTCTTTTTTCCAGTCCGCTGCTATGGCATTTTCAACCGCATCGGCCAACTTCAACTCATCGTATTCTTGACTGATGAATTTACTGGGAAGCCATTCACTCAAATCACCGACATCAACTGCAACAACGGGAGTTCCACAGGCGATTGATTCGCGTGCTACCAATGGCCCTGATTCTCTCTTGGAAGTTATCAGGGTAACCGATGCTACAAGCATCCTATCCCAGACTATGCTACGTGGTTGTTGATTCAATGTTGTGACTCCTACGACCCAACCTCTCCGCTCCAATTCTTCACCCGTTTTCAATGCCAAATAATGGTTTTTTTCTGGTCGCCTAGCATCACCAGGAAATAGTAAATCCAGTTTGTCTTTACGCCATCTCCCTCGCCAATTCTTGAAATCCTTGAGCCATTCATTTTCTACTGATACATGGCATGGAATAACACTACAATTATCTTCATTGAAATCATTGGAGATGGCGATATCTTTCAAACGATTAGACACTAAAACGAGATGATCTAGTTTTGTTAATATTTGTTGTAGCGATTTTTTAGTATTTTTATGTGAAAGAGCGACATCAAAATCATAGCCATGAACAACACCTACACAAGGGACATTCCATTTCTTGGCTAGGTGGGTTGCTAAGGATGCACTTGGCCATAATGTGTGAGAAATAATTACTTCTGGACGCCAATCGTTCAACCATTTTTCAATGACTTTACTACGTCGCTTAATGCTTGAGATTGTAAATGCTGGATAGGGGCTTTCTGGAAAAGCCCAGTATCTAGGAGAGAATACTTCATCGCCCCCATGCTCAAAAGATGCTGGTGCCTTGGCAACTCCAGTTAGTGTTGAACGTCCAGTTTCATAATATCTTAACATACGCGGAAGTGGATTCAGCACCCTTACTTCATGCCCTGATTTTTTCAATGCATCAACATGATCCGCAACAAAAGTCCCCCTCGCAACATTTGTTGGAATCGGGTAAAGAGTTGACGCAATTAAAATGCGCATTTCAAAAACTCCTTTCTCACTCTAAGGCTTTGTGAATAATAGCAAGATTGTCTATTAGGGCACGTGAATCATTGAATAGTCCTGAACCTACAACACAATTGGTCACACCCCAATCTCTTAGCATTGCAATGTTGTGTGATTTAACTCCGCCATCAACTTGAATTTGGACGGGACGACCTCCAGCAGAAACTTGTTCCTGTATTGCGGCATTTAATCTACGGATTTTCTTCTCTACAGACGGGATAAAAGATTGACCGCCGAAGCCTGGATTAACGCTCATTATCAAAATCAAATCGATCTCAGAAAGAACCTCAAGGGCTGCATCTATCGGTGTAGCAGGATTTAGCACAACGCCTACACTTGCTCCAGCCTCTCTAATCGCGGTGACTAAGCGGTGAAGGTGAGTTACAGCTTCAACATGGACTGAAATGTGATTACATCCCGCATCAATATATTGTTGGAATGATTGTTCAGCATTTGTAATCATTAGATGAGCGTCAAACACAGGACCATCACCAAGTGCCTTTCTCAATGCCTTAATTACAGGTGGGCCAAAGGTTAGATTTGGCACAAAGGTCCCATCCATGACATCCAAATGCAACCAATCAAGGCCAGCATCTACCGCTTTTTGGCATGCGTTTGCCAAATCACTCAAGTCGGCAGTCAAAACACTAGGTGCGATAATCAATATTCTCCCTCAAAACAAGCCAAGCGTCGGCTTCTCATTAGGCTTGCCGCGAGAAATTACTATGTTTTTGTAATATTCTTCTCAAAAAAAACGTGCAAAGACTCATAATACTCCCTCATTGAGATATTGATAGGTGGGGCCAATGGGTGAGGTTAGAGCAGTAACAGATGGGACATATGATGAAACAATCAACGAGGGCGGTTGGGTACTTGTTGATTTTTGGGCAGCTTGGTGTGGCCCTTGTAAGGCAATAGCACCAATTCTTGCTGAAATTGCCGAAGAAAGAGAGATAGTTATCGCAAAGGTTGACACTGAAACAAATACGATGAATGCAGGAAAACTTGGAGTTCGAGGGATCCCTGCATTATATCTCTATAATAATGGTAAATTGGTTGATAACAAGGCTGGTGCATTGCCAAAACCAAAATTATTGCAATGGATCGATGAACACATGTCCGCCGATGATTTTTAATCATCAATCCAATTGTTTTTTGCGCTCATTTTGAGCAGTTCCTACATCTCTCAATAAGCGTTCTCGCATTGCTTCATGAAGCCACATTCCTTCTTCCAATTCCAATAATAGTCCATGAGAAATTAGATTCTCTGGCGGAGTTCCTTCCCATCCAACAGCCTTTGCTAATTTGGCCCACGCAACTGGTTTTTTAGCAACAGCAAGGGTGAGTAATAAATCCCTTTCGCCATCGGGCAAGTGAGTAATGATCTCTTCATCCAAGAATCTTAACCAATCGCTGTGAGTGGGATTCCCATACAGTTCTAGCAATTCTAGGGCGAGAGGATGCCCTCCTGTAGCAGCATGTACTTCATCTACCTCGAGCGATGATTTATTGGCCAGTTCATCCAACCAATTTCCAGTCTCCTCTAGACTCAATCCACTCAATGCAAGTTCTCTTACGACGTCTCTTGTATGGACATCTCTTCTATCATAGATGTCAAGAGAAGTTCTGCTAATAAATAATAATTTTAATGGAGTGTTCTTAGAAATTTGAATCAAAGCTCCTAACAAATCCCTTGCTTCATCAATGATATTATGAATGTCATCTATTACAATTAACCAATATGGAGGCGGTCCACCTTTTTCTGTATTGAAACGCTCTCTGATGGTATTAGCATCGGTTAGATATGTCAACAATCTTCTCCTCCATGTATCAACATCCATTTTTGCACCTGGAGTTAACGGCAATGTCTCTATCAGATTGTAAGGGTCGTGCGATTCATCAATACCGAATCTATGGAGGAGGCTCGTCGCTAAACCAAGTGCTGTGTCCCATGGTTGACATGGATACCAACAAACTGAGATATTTGGATCGGTCTCCATTCTCTTCTGTAACCAATGTGCAACCAAGGTTGATTTACCAATTCCTGCGATTCCATGAACTACTGCACAAGGTTTTCTTTGTGAGTGCCAACTATCTAATTCGGTGACTTCGTCCTTTCTCCCATGTACGGGGCGAGTGACCGGAGGTTCGGTGTGATATGTTGCATGAGCACCTACGAGAGGTGTAAGCCTGCCTGGTTTTGGCATATCACCGGAATCACCTTGACTAATTTTGCCAAAACGGATATCTCCAAAGGTTAGGATTCCTTCATGTTGAGCATGAAGCAAAACTTGTAGTATGGAAATATCTGCAGAAATCCTCTTCGGCGCTTGTTTTGCTTCCACTTCAAGTAAATCGCCCTCAACATCTCTAACCAAGACTTTGGTTAAGCCTAAATCATCCTTTCTCTTTTTTGCGAAAATGCGACCTAAATTAGTTAATTGCCATGTTTTTTGTCGCCTATCATCGCCGCGGATACTACGTGTATGTTCGGTAACATACTCATTTTTCAGGAGGTCTCTCATCGAACGGCTAACATTTGGAGGGTGCTGCGCACATGCATCTGCGATTCCAGGGCGAGTCAAAGCATAGGA
>JAACCR010000123.1 GCA_009937205.1 Methanobacteriota archaeon
AATCTCGACATCGGTATCCCGTATCGCCATGTCACTGCCAAACACAACTTGCTCAAGACCCCTTCGCCGTTAATTTAAAGCGATTACAACCCAAAACGAGCCAATGTTTGAAGACGGTGTTGCCTGCCCAGCAAATAATGACAGGCGACAGGGGCGGAGAAATAATTCCAGCGGGGATTGCTCCATCAAAAATAACTTCGACGCAAAATACCTTTGCTAGGGTTCATCGAGGTACAGCATTCATCTTGGCCATTGACACATTGATCATAGTAATTTTTCTTTCAAGTTTATTTGATGCGTATCTAGTAGAATTTGGAGCACCACAATTAGCACAGGTCATTGTAATCATACCAGCGATTTTAGGTGGTTTGGTTTGGACTGGTTATCGAAGACAGAAAGGATGGTCATACTGGCCAGCAGCAGGAATTATTTCGCTTGCAGCGTTATTCTTTGCATTACTGACTATTTACGATCTATTGACTGGTAGTTATCTTTTTGCAATATTACTTGGTTGGGCTACTTTTGGCTCAGTAAGAAGGGTCAGGTTCCATTTCCACCCAGGATATAAAGCTGCATTTTTCGAAGAGGGTGAAGATGATTCTATGGATCTAGAATTAGAAGAAGGTGAAATGTTCGCAGCCTGTTCCAGTTGTCTTGCAGTTTTGGCTATTAGGCCCAATATGCTTAGTTCAGATGATAGATGTCCGCATTGTAATAACAAATTAGTTAGTGAACAGACTGCAGCAAAATATAGAGAAGAAGAATAATCAATCTCTAATTATTTGACACTTTAATCCATAGCGAATAAACGCTTCTTGAGCATATATCCGTCTAATGGCAAATTGAACTTGATCTCCAATTTTAGGATTATTGTCTTCATCATCGACCAATAAGAATACGCCCCTAGGTCCTTGTTCAAAGCGGACAAATACAGTGGTGATTCCACCCAGCAAAGGTGCTCTAATTGAAAACTCAGAAGGTGCACCTGCTGCTGCAAGTTTAGTCCAAGACTCAATAGTTGCAACCTCTTGTAAGGAAGTGCTTGCTTGAGGCATTAGGTTGCCCTTTTTATCCATTTGGCGAGGTGGCCATATCAATTCTCCATCCATTTTTTGGCTCATTAAATTAAGTCTTGCAGCAGCACCTTCTTGGTATTGTTGCTCTGAAATATATGCGCCTTGAGAAACATGTTCAGGCAGACATTCTTTTTCCCAAGCCAAAGTAATTTGTTGGTGAAACTCTTCATCAACTTCTAAACCACCCTCTGGCTCCCATAATTCTACATCACAATCAGTTTTGCAAACAACCACTCTTGCATCATCACTAATGCATAAGTCCCAATTTGCTGTAAGTTCTTCAGAATCATCATTGGATGTTTGCATTACTTCAACACCGGTAGCCATGAAAATAATTGAGGCTTCAACATCGTTAAGTGCGTTGATAGAATTTATCTGAGATCCTTTACTCTGCAGCAATTGAATGGCTGCAATCGCCAAGGTAGTGTAATCGGAATCTGCTCCAAAAACGCAATCATCTCCCAAATACCAAGGGGATTGTACGACACACGAATCTTCCCCTATGCAGGCTAGATAACCTTTCCAAACAATGGTCTCTTCATCCATTATCTATCTCTCCCAAATATATGAACAGCGCATGTAGCACCAGAACCGCCAACGTTGTGGGTTAATCCAATTTTAGCATCACGAATTTGTCTTGCTGATTCAACAGTGCCTTTCAGTTGCTTGAATACTTCAACTGCTTGCCCGGTACCAGTGGCGCCGAGAGGGTGGCCTTTTGATTTCAATCCGCCACTTGGATTAATTGCAACATCGCCTTCATCTCTTATTCCTCTACCCTGCCTAGCAAATAAACCACCTATACCTCTATTAGCAAAACCTTGGTCTTCTGTTGCCATTAGTTCAACGATAGTAAAACAAGTATGAACGTCTGCTAAATCGATGTCGGTTGTAGCAACTCCTGAACCCTTATAGGCTTGAGCAACCGCTTTTTGGGGTGCACTCATTTGAGTGATGGAGTGTCTATCGTGGAGGGCTAAATGGTCAGAACCTGCACCACTACCCTTCAACCAAATCGGGTCGTCAGTAAACTCTCTAACAACATGATCAGCAGCTAAAATTACACAAGATGCACCATCTGATGTCGGACAACAATCGTATAATGTCAGAGGGTCTGCAACCATAAAGCCGCTAGCCGCCTTCTCAAAGGATACTTCTTTGCGAATATGAGCAAATTCGTTTTCAAAACCGTGCATATGATTTTTGACACTTATGTTGACAAGATCATCGTGGTTAGAACCATATTCATGAAAATGCCTTCTTGCCATTAGAGCATAAGTGCCTGGGAAAGTTAGCCCTGCTAATCGTTCCCACTCAGTATCACCTGAAACTCCGAGCCAGTACCGCTTTCGTTCTGCGCTGAGGTCGTTCATTTTTTCAATACCGCCAGCTACTACGATATCTGCCTCTCCACTTTTTATTGCCATCATGGCATCTCTTAGGGCAAAACCAGAAGAAGCACAAGCATTCTCAACTCTTCTAACAGAGCAACCTTTCATTCCAGAGTGTTCAGTAAGTATAGCAGCGGTGTTTCCTAATTGGGCTCCACCGAATGCAACACTACCAATAAAAGCCTCATCAACTAAATTGGCCTCAAAATTATTGTCTACAGAATTGAATGCATTTGTTGCCGCTTCGGCCCACATTGCTTTGAGTCCGAGTGGATGATTTCCATACTTGGTTTGGCCCGCACCGATTACAGCGACATCAACCATGACACGCCGAGGGGTATTAGGCACTTGATAGCAACGGTTGCCAAGCAATAAAAAGTACATTTTAGAGGGAAATTGCACCTTATTTCTCCAAATAAACGAATGAGATTAGCCATAGACTCTATGAAGGGGTTTCTAACGCCCTTGTATTATGCTGCGACAATGCAGAAAACACGGACACTTCAGTGGCGCTAATTGCCCTGTTTGTAATGAAGAAGGAAGATTTATCATGAGCGATAGAGAATCGAACTCACTAGGCCGCATGTTGGCTTTAGTTCTTCGTCACGCTCCTGAAAAATTTAATGTTGAAATGGATATTAATGGATGGGTAAACTCTCGTGAGTTATCAGAATCGATCGCTAAGCAACGCCGCAATTTTCACTGGCTACGTGCGTGGCACTTCGAGGCTATTGCAGATGCTGATGAAAAAGGACGCTACCAAGTTGAAGGTGAAATGATGAGAGCAACATATGGGCACTCTATTGAACTTGAGTTAGATCTACCAACTGATGAAATTCCTGAATCCCTTTACTACCCTTGTGAAGAAGAACAAGTTGCTACTCTGACTGAATTCGGAATACTTGCTGGTGACAGAAATCATGTTCACTTGTCAAAAACAATAATCAATGCATTGGAAGCAGGTCATGTCAGAATTAGCAGACCAGCTATTATGGAAATCGATACAGTTCGTGCAGTTGCAGATGGGCATATCATTTACCGAGCAGGAACTACTGTTTACCTGGTTGATGAAATCCCTGGAGAGTATCTTTACCAAGTTGAATCTGATGACCCATCTATCGAAGAAACCTTCGCACAATGGGAACTTGAAGAAGCAGAAGCGGCTGTTGCGGCAGAAGAAGCAGAAGCAGCTGCTGCGGCAGAAGCAGAAGCTGCTGCTACAGCAAATGAAGAAGAGTGATTCAATAATTGTAACTTTGCAATTAAACTGTTATTTAGCAGTTTAATACATTGCAGAATTGAGATTGATGAATGCAAGACTTGATAGAAACTCAAGTGTGTGGAGTAATTATGGCAGGGTTCGGCGGCATGCGCAAGGGGCGCAAAGAAGCAGCGGATAATCTTGGTTTTTCTGAAGAAGGAGATTGTCCACGCTGTGGTGGTAATTCACAAGATTCTACAATGGAGGGATATCTACAATGCGAATCCTGTAATCATGAATGGTCCGATCCGAACCATGTAGATGCAAGAGCTCCACCTCCACCACCTGATCACAGAAGAGATGCGGAATTAATTGATGAGTTCAAAAGAGATATGGAAAGTGGTCGTTTAGCAGACCTTTTGGGCGTAGAAAGCAATCTTACTGAGAAACAAGAATCTTCTCTTACTAGGCTTGAGGAAAAGTGGATGAGTGGTATGCAAGGACACTTCAATGCTGCTGTTGAGGAAAGAAAACCATTGATGATTAATTTTGATGATGATGATAACATAATCTCGACTGAGGTAGCAGCATTGACAATTGTATCAAATGGGTTTGACGGCGGAGAAGAAATCCGTCTTGAATATCCTACACTAGGTACAGAGTTCTACTCTTATAATGAGCGCTCACCAACAGGCTGGAAGCGTGGGCGCAGTGCTGAAGACACTGCACGTTCAATAACCAATGTTATCAATCGCTCTAGCAAATTAGTTTATGCCAATTTAGAAGGCAATAGAATCTCGTTTGAACTAAGAGAGAGTCATTTGAAGGCAGAGTCATTAGTTTTATTCGTTGATGACCCAGGTGGTACTGACATTGTTGCTGAAAAGGGTGGAGTGATTTTAGACGCAAGGAATGTAAAAGACTTCAATGATTACAAGACAGTAGTTGCTTTAGTATTGGAAGATGGAATCATTTCACCAAGCGAAGATCAATTATTATGGGCAATGCGCCAACAATTAGGCATCGATGATTCGTACCATGTCCAAATGGTAATGGAATTATTCGGTGATAAGGCTCTCAAGGAATGTACTGGTTGCGGCAAGATGGCCGAATTACACCCTGAATATGCTTCTTGGTTCTGTCATCACTGTGAAGTTTGGTGTTAAATTTAGTTATTTGCTTCTAACAAGTCATTCTATAGATTTTTATTCTGATTAGAAATATTCTATATTTGAATAAAATAGACTTTGCAATCAATCATTTTGGAGGCATTCTTCATAAGGTGGTTCGCAATGCCAAGTAACAGGCGAGTATCATGGCAGATGATGTATTGTATATTGGAATTGATTTGGGAACTTTTAGAAGTGTAATGGTATCTTCTGATAGTCATGAAGAAGAAGAGCTTACGGTTATCGGGACACCAAAGGATGCAATTGCAAAGAATTTCCTAAAGCGTGATGTACTATTCGGTGAAGAAGCATTAAAAAATCGCCTTGCTCTAAACCTATATCGTCCTTTGGAAAAGGGTGTCATCAAGGATACAGCTGAAGATAGAAAGCACATTGCTGATTTCATTACTCACTTAATCGCTCTTGCAGACCCTGAAGAATACAACCGTGTTGTTGCGGTTATCGGTGCACCTGCAGAGGCAAGCCACGTAGACAAAACAGCAATTTTTGACGCTGCAGCAGGTTCAGTAAACGCTGCAATGATTATTTCAGAACCGTTTGCAGTTGCTTATGCACTAGATATGATCGAACATACTCTTGTTATTGATATCGGTGCAGGTACTGCAGATTTATGTCGTGTATACGGAACTATACCTGGTCCAGGTGACCAAATGCACACAGGGCATGGTGGAGACTTCGTTGACGGTGAATTGATTAAGCAAATTCAAGCAAAGTATAACGGTGCACAAATCACCAAAGATATGGCACGTCGCTGGAAGGAGCAATTCTCATTCGTTAGTACTTCAACACCTAAGAATCCAGTAATGGTTGACTTTTCAATTGAAGGTAAGGCAATGACATTGGATATTACTGATTGTATGCAAGCAGCTTGTGAATCAATCGTTGACCCAATAGTTGAGAATGTTAAGTCTTTAATCGCAGATTCAAACCCTGAGTTCCACGATCAATTCCGTGCTAACATGGTTTTGGCAGGCGGCGGTTCAGGAATTAAGGGTCTAGGTGCAATGATTGAGCGCAGACTTTCCGATATGGGAGATGTAAATGTTCATGTTGTCGATGACCCAGTTCGCTTAGGAGCAATGGGCGGTCTTCGTTTGGCTATGGAAGTTCCAGAAGACATGTGGAAGAACCTAACATTGGCTTCTCGCTGATTCTAATTATTGATTATTAGAATTTACTTCTTCTTTCCACAAGATGGACAGAAATCTAAATCTGCATCCATATGTGCACCACATTTTTCGCAGTCAGAAGAACCAAATTTTAGTGATTCAGCAGCTGAAGTTCTTGGTGGAGTAGGGTCTCCTTCTTGCGGCTCAATCAATCGAAGAGGATCAATTCCGTGTTCTTTCAATTCTAAGTATCGGTTTTTGAAAATAATAGTCTCTTGCAGTGTTGCTTCAATTTGCCACAAGCGTTTTTCACGTTCAATATCATCAGAAATTGTTGCTGCATCATCAAGAACAGCTTGTAAGTGTCGCATGAATTCATCAATGCTCGGTCCTTCGCTCATAAGGTGGCCTCCATACGCCTTCCACATCAAACCTTTGCAATCTCAGTAACAATCTATAGTGAATCTTATAATCTATACATAGTTTACAAAAAGGCATGATTTAGCAATTAATCAGGGGCCCTAGTTATGTTATTTGTTTAAGAGATTGCGTTATACTCATCATGTGGTGGCCTGTGGGAGTAATAATGCGTGACAAGGTTGTAGTCAAATGGGGCGGTGGCCTCATCACTGAAAAGGATCAATTGTGTACCGTAAATAGAGATATTATTAGCAGCCTCGTTGGTACAATAATCACTTGTCATGACAATGATTTAGACGTGATATTAGTTCATGGTGCAGGTTCCTTTGGCCACCTTAGAGCAAAACAGTGGAGGCTAAATGAAGGTAAAATAGATAGTTCTAATTTCACCCCAGATGAGTTCTGTACAACCCAAGAACAGGCTGTTGAGTTGGTACGCAAGGATATGCTTACATTAAATTCTATAATCATGGAAGAATTGACTAAGGCCGATATTAGTGCGGCAGTTCTTCCACCTCATAATTGGGTTAAGGGTACTGGGGAAAATTTTGAAGGCGACTTAACTTTCTTTGGAGCGCCTGAAGGAATAGTCATGGTAACCTATGGTGATGTTGTCGATTGTGATGAGCCCTTACGGTTCGGTATCTTATCTGGTGATGACCTTGTCACTAGATTAGCAATTGAAGTTCCAAATGTGAAAAGACTAGTATTTGCGATTGGTGGCGTAGATGGAATCTTGCGTTGCCCACCTGATAGGGCAACTGAGGATGATTTGATAGAGATTTGGAGTCCTGATATTGAATTTGAAGGTGAGCATAAAGCGGATATTGATGTCACTGGTGGTATCGGTCTTAAAGCAGCCAGAGGAGCAAAAGTAGCGCAGAATGGTATAGAGGTAATGATGGTCAGTGGACAACATCCTCAACGTGTGGCTGATGCTTGCATTGGAGTTGAAACTAGAGGAACAAAAGTGATTTCAAATCATTAAATGATTGATTACTTTACACATGAGTACTTTTTTACTATATTTTGGGCTTTTATTGTTGAAATGTTGAGAGAGAACTCTTCATGTAGAGACTGCTTCTCGCAGGTTTGAGGGATGTTGATGGCCGGCTATGACTTATCTGATGTTCCCACCATTGAACTCGATGAAAATGAGCATAGCGCTCTTCTTGGTGAAGAGGCGGATAGTATCCAATCAGATTTGATGTCTGAAGCCGTTATTTGTGTAGATGAGATTGACAATGTTGTCGGTTCAGACTCCAAAATAGCCACTCACCATAATGTCGGTCAATTGCACAGGGCATTCAGCGTATTACTGTTTAATTCTGAAGGTAAATTACTACTGCAGCGTAGAGCAGAAGACAAAGTTACTTTTCCTGGAATCTGGGCTAACTCATGTTGCTCGCATCCACTTCACTGTGATTCTGAATTGGAAGAAACTAATGCTCTAGGTGTTAAACGAGCTGCAATTCGTAAACTGGAACAGGAACTTGGAATTTCCCCAGCACAAATTTCGATAGATGATTTTCACTTCATAACCAACATGAGGTACTCATCACGAATGAATGCCAGTTGGATTGAAAGAGAAATTGACCATATTCTTTTGATAAAGGCTGATGTTGAGATTAATCCAAATCCGAATGAAGTTTCAGAAATCGCGTGGGTTGATCAGCAACAACTTGAGGAGTGGCTAATCGATGAGGAAGGAACAAAAGGTGTCATTGCACCATGGTTCCGTTGTATTGCTGCTAGGATTATGACCGATGAATGGTGGACTGCTGCTGGAGATGCTGATGCTTGCAAATTACTTGCCGACGATATAATTCACGATATGGGCGACATTAGTCATATGCTACCTAATGCAGAAGGTAGTGATTTATTCACTGCAATTGCAGAGGTTAAACCATTTATTGAGAATCGTATTGAAAGAGCATTAACCCATACTAGTTCAGAACGACTTTCTAATGCTATGATGCACTTAATCAATGGTGGCGGAAAGCGCATGCGGGCTACATTGCCTTGGCTTGTCGCTAAGGCGGTTGGAGATACTCACTCAGGATTACTTGATGTTGGTGCTGCAATTGAAACAATACATAATTTCACTCTAGTTCATGATGATATTATGGATGATGATGACATTAGAAGAGGACTACCAGCAGTCCACATTGCGTATGATTTACCAACTGCCATAAACGCTGGTGATGCAATGTTAGCAATTGCCTTTGAGGCAATGGTTGTCGCAGATGGAATTGATTGTAATGATTTACCATTTTTAGTAAAGCGAATTGGAAGAATGGTAAGAAGAGTTTCGGAAGGTCAACAATTAGATCTTGAGTTTGAAACTAGAGATCATGAAGTTACAGAAGATGAATATATCGAAATGATTCGAGGAAAGACTGCGGTTATGTTCTTGACCTGTGGAGAGATAGGTGCTTATTTATCTGGAGCGGATGAAGAAACTGTTCAATGCATGCATGATTGGGGATTAGCTGTTGGTCTATGTTTCCAATTAATGGATGATTTACTAGATATACAATCTTCTACTGAGGAATTAGGAAAGCCTGCAGGCTCTGACATTGCTCAAGGGAAGAGGACTCTAATGGTAATTCATGCTCTGAAGCAAGATGATTGCCCTGAAAAGCAAACTTTGCTCAATGTATTGGGGAAGGAAGAAGAGGCTAGTGCAGAACAAGTAAGCGCTGGTATTGATGCACTTCAAAAATTAGGTTCTATTGATTATGGAAGACAACGTGCAGAAGAATATCATGCTCAAGCACATTTACTCCTCGATAGAATTCCTCAAACTCCAGCATTAATGGCATTGAGAGAATTAACTGACTTGCAATTAAAGCGCCTCAATTGAGAATAACATCCTCACCGATGTGAACCTGCCCTTCAGTGATTACCTTAGCATACCAACGCGTTAAGTTCGGAGCGATTTTAGATGCAATTGTCGTGAAGCAACCATCGGTAAATGAATCACGTATTGTTTTGCAGGGTGGAGCATCTGAAGTAACTTCAAGTACCAACTCATCGAAATGAAATTTACTACCTATGGCGATCATTTTCCAATCCACTTCGCGAAGAAGAATATTTTCTCCGACTGAACCAGGATATACAGGATGGCCTTCTGCTTGAAGCATGGTAATCACTTCCTCACTGAACAAACATACCGCTCGCTGAGGACCACCATGATGTTTCTTATCACGCTGGAAGTCTCCTACGCAACCATCAACTGTAACCTGTAAACTCTGAACCAATGGCTTGGGAACTCCACCCTTGGGAGCAGCAAAAAGGCCCGCTATTGAGCCATTCATCTCATTCACTCTGAATAGTATCCAATGGAGTTAGGTTCAGGCTTCAGACCCTTACGAGTACGAATTTCTGCTACTACCTTGTCGAATAACTGAGGTGGAAGAATTTGGAAACCTAGATTCTCAGTGTTCCAAATTGCACGGCCTTGAGATGCCGCTCGAATATCGTTAGAGAAACCGAAAGTCTCTGCAATCGGAAGAACACCAACAACAGTAGTAACTTCTCCATCGCTCGGCATGTCTTCTATAATTCCACGGCGGTTGGTAACTTCACGAGTTACTTGACCTAGCCAATCATTAGGAACTGAAACGAATGCCTTCTGCATTGGTTCAAGAATTACTGTGCGTGCACGAAGCATTGCACCCTTGATTCCATTACGGACAGCAGGGATAGTTTGAGCAGGTCCACGGTGAATAGCATCCTCGTGCAACTTTGCATCAGTTAGGCGTACGAACATTCCTTGAACAGGTTCGTCTGCAACAGGTCCTTTGGTACAAACTTCCTTGAAAGCTTCAATGATCAATTCACGAGTTTCGTGGAGTCCTTGAATACCCTTAGTATCGTTAACTAGAACATTTGTTCCATTGATTGCGTAAATCTTTCTCATCAAATCCTTATTCATTCCTAATTCTCCGAATTTATTTCCAGTTTCCTTAGCATCATTTGGTCTGACAGGACCATCACCGAGGTCTCCAGCACGGAGTGCAGCGACTACCTCTTCACTAAGTGCTTCAATTTCAAAGAAGAAACGGTTGTGACGGTTAGGAGACTTTCCTTCAAATGGATGTCCTCTGTTACTGCCTTCGATACCTTCACGATAGACTACAATAGGTGGGCTTACCTTAACCTTGATATTTTGCTCTTCTTCAAT
This sequence comes from Methanobacteriota archaeon, assembly GCA_009937205.1. Classification (GTDB taxonomy): domain Archaea; phylum Thermoplasmatota; class Poseidoniia; order Poseidoniales; family Poseidoniaceae; genus MGIIa-L1. The sequence goes on from JAACCR010000123.1 coordinate 10,577, forward strand.
ACGGTAGACTGTAATCTCCAAATGCAATTCACCCATTCCAGCGAGTAGAGCTTCACCTGTTTCTTGGTTGGTAGTAATTTGTAGTGAAGCATCAGCCTTTGCTAGAGAACGTAGTGCATCGATGAACTTTGGAAGGTCCTTCATAGATCTTGGTTCTACAGCAACAGTAACTACTGGGTCTGAGTAATGGCGGATTGCTTCAAACGGAATGAAATCTTTGTCACGTGAAAGCGTAATACCTGCAGCAGCGGAACGAATACCGGTTAGCGCAGCAATGTTTCCAGCAACTACCTTAGGTACAGTAATTCGATCTCCTCCAACCATCATAGAAACTTGTTGAACACGCTCTGGCTTTGCAGCACCGATTGCGTAAACTGTTTCACCTTGGGCAATTGAACCAGAGTACAATCGGCCCACAGCTACTTCTCCTGCATGTGGGTCCATCCAAATCTTTGTAATCATCATTGCAAGTTCTGCTTCTGGGTCACAATTGGCCATAGACTTGCCCATAGGAGAGTCAATATCTCCATTCCAAATGTTTGGAATTCGGTATGGTTGAGCCTCTACAGGACCAGGTAACTTTGATACAGCCATGTCAAGAAGAACTTCGTGAACAGGTGCTTTTGTTGCAAGTTCTACTTGGTTTTCATCATTACAGTATGCGAAGATATCAGTAAATGAGATTCCAGATTTTGCCATATAAGGTACTGTGATTCCCCAGTTGTGATATGCTGAACCAAAAGCAACAGTTCCGTCTGCGACAGAAACTTGCCAAGACTTCTTGAATTCATCAGGAGCGAATTGCTTGATAAGTCGGTTAACCTGCTTGATAGTCTCAGAGAAACGAGTCATCATATCTTCAGGTGTAACTTGTAATTCGTTGATTAGTCTGTCTACTTTGTTGATAAAAAGAACCGGCTTTACCTTTTCCTTCAATGCTTGGCGGACAACAGTTTCAGTCTGTGGCATTGGGCCCTCTACAGCACAAGCAAGAATAAAACATCCATCAACTGCTCGCATTGCACGAGTAACGTCACCACCAAAGTCAACGTGACCAGGTGTGTCAATTAGGTTGATTAGATATGGAACATCATCAACATCGTGAACCATAGATGCAGAAGCTGCGTTAATTGTAATTCCACGAGCTGATTCTTGATCATCAAAATCCAAAACACGTGCTGAACCAGCAAGTTCGCTTGACATCATACCTGCACCAGCGATTAGATTGTCGGAAAGAGTAGTCTTTCCGTGGTCGATATGCGCAGCAATACATAAATTACGTATTTGAGGCAAGATATACATTACTTCAGTTGCCTTCTTGATATTGTCTTCCTTTCGTCCCATATAAACACCAGTCCGTTGGATTTGGCCACCAGCAAGGGGTTTATCAAACCGACTCATCAAATATGCTCAAAAAACATGAGCAGTGACGCTCTTTTTTAGAGATTCAAGCACTATTTGGCTTAGCGTTTCTTATGTCTTTAAAGATGGCATAAATTTCAGTTTCTCCATCCATTACATTTTGTTTTAATTGACTGATCTTAGCAGATAGTTCATCTGAGTTCTTAGATTCGCCTTGTTTCATTTCATTTGTTGCTTTGTGTAGGCTGAACATAGCTGAGCGAAGGTCATCTCTAGTGCTCTTCATTTTCTCAACATAAGGTGCTGAGTCAACGCTACTTTGTTCTAATATCTGAGTATTTTTCTTAATTTTCATATCCAATATTGCAATGTCTATAGAATGCTGAGGTGTTTTCTTTAATTTAGTTGCAAGCCCGAATATTGAAAATGTTTTGATTAACCACTTTGTAGGGTCGAAGTGATACCACTTGATTCCATTTCGATAATCTGCTTGGAATATGTGGTGGAAATTGTGGTATCCTTCACCGAAAGTTAAGAATGCAACCCACCATGAATCACGACTTGTATTAGTGTCATCATATGGTTGAGTCCCAAAAATATGTGCGATTGAATTGACACAGAATGTACCGTGGTGTACTGCTACTGTTCGCAGCACTCCACCCCAAATGAACCCACTAATTGCATATGGTATTCCCCCATATAGGTATCCAATAGCCATCGGTAAAAGCCATCCGGATGCAACACCGATTTTGAAAATATTACGATGTTGCCAAGCGATAATTTTGTTCGCCTGAAGATCCTTTACATTGGAGAAATCATTTGGTTGGCTGTCATCAACCGTCATAACCCAAATCATATGAGAATACCAAAATCCTCTCTTTGCATTGTAAGGGTCGTTATCTGTATCTACCATTTTGTGGTGGTTACGATGGTCACTGCACCATTCGATTACAGAGTTCTGGAATGCTCCTGCACCAAATACGGTGTAAAAAAGTACTGCGAGCCAATGACCTTCATAGGATCTGTGTGAGAATAGTCTGTGGTATCCTCCAGTAATGGATAATCCACATGCGAAATACATTGAAACAAAAATTACACCTTCAAAAATTCCTGGTGCACCATAATTATTCCATAAAGCGGCAGCACCTGCAAAGCCAACAATAGGGGTCAAAGTCAGGAATAAAGCATTAACCCAACTGATTTTCATGTTGTAATCACTTTGACGCATGAAATTGCGGTGGGCCTACTGCTTTTGACTGTTGGGGAGAATAGACTCCCAAGTAATTCAGTTGAGGCTAAAATCAACGAGCGGAAGCAGCGATGCGTTCCAATTCTTCTTTCTTAGAAACTGCGAATGAAGTAATATCTCCAACTGCAGCTTTGCTTAATTCATTGATGATACAGTTTGTCAAGGTTTTCTTAGATTTATGAGTACCTTGTTGCGCACCTTGTGCAAGATTGCGAAGTGCTACATCTAAACGGCGAGATGGAGAAGAGTCAACTGCCTTTGGTTGAGATACTGCACCGAACTTGATACGAGTAATTTCTTCCATAGGAGCTGCATTACAAATTGCGTCAACAAAAGTTTGCAATGGATTTGAATCAGATTTTGATGCGATTTGATCTAATGAAGATTCAAATGCTTTCATTGCACCTTGTTTCTTACCAGTATATGGGCCGGTTCTCATCAACTTGTTGATGAATCTCTCAACAACACTAAGCTTTGCTTTTCCAAACCAAGCATTTGCATGACGTCCACCGGTATGTGGAATTCCTACGGTTGAGAGATTGATATAAGGTGCTAGACCTGGGTCTTTGCAAGTAATTTCAGAAGCATCCCACTTACCGAATACTAAAGTTCCGATTCCTGCGATTGGTCGAACATCTTCAACAACTTCTTCCACTGCTTCTTCAACAGTTTCTTCAATGATTTCTGCATCTTCAGACATGATAATTCACCTCAGCGGATTGGCTTCTCCTTACGTCCTCGAACCATTTCGTCAAGTGATACACCATTTACTTGAATAACCTTGTAACGAACTCCAGGAATATCTCCATAGGAACGTCCCATACGTCCACCGATACCTTCGACCATTACTTCGTCGTGTTCATCAATGAAATTGATAGCACCATCACCTGGTGCGAAAGCAGTAAGTTTGTTTCCGTTCTTGATAAGAGATATCTTGACCGCCTTTCTAATTCCGGAGTTAGGTTGTTTAGCTTCGATACCGACTTTTTCAATAACGATACCCTTTGCTTGTGTTGAACCTGCAAGAGGGTCGTGCTTAGCACGAGATTGAAGCATACGCTTCTTGTATCTTCGATCAGACCATCTGAATTTTTGACGGTCCTTTGCCATTTTAGCACCTGCGAATAATCCTCGACCCATCATAATCACCGCATTGAAGCAGTTCGCCGTCTTGCCTCCCATATATCAACTAAGCGGGTATTGAGGATTGATAAGAACGCATAGCCTCTTGGCCTACACGTCTTGTTTTATCCCTTTTGATGAAGAAAGTTGAAACATCGGATTGAGGTGGAGTGGCCATGGCCTTTCGCGACCACCTCGCAGCAGCAACTACCGAAAAGGATGCAGTGAGTGTAATTCATGGGATGTGGGAGCATTCTAGGAACAATGGACACCCCTTGACTATTTTTGAAAACATCATTGAATGCCCTGGTCAAAGGGCAGCTGTCAATCTTTTGACACGTGAAAGATTATGTGCGGCAATTGGAATCTCGCCGGAGGATTATATCGATACTTTGGGATGGGCGATGAGTAATCCGCAACAACCGCAAATAATCAGCCCCAATGAATCACCATGTTTTGAAAATATTCAAGATGAAGTGGATATTACAAAGTTACCAATTCCTCACCATTGGCCTCAAGATAGAGGGCGATATGTTTCTGCAAGTGTAATCATTGCAGAGGATAATGGAATTCGTAATATGTCCTTTCACCGCCAATTTGTTCGCGATAAGAATCATTTGGTAGTTAGATTAGTCCCTCGCCACTTGAGGACTATGACAATGGCTGCAAGAGAGCAAGGAAGAACAGTAAAAATTGCAATTGTAAATGCACCAGACCCAGTTGTATTACTGGCAGCAGCAATGTCTTTTGATGATAACGTGGACGAGTTGACCATTGCTGCAGCATTACATCAAAAGTTGTATGGAACTCCACTTAATCTGACAACTATGCCAAACGGAGTTGTCGCACCAGCCAACTCCGAGTATGTGATGTGGGGCAATATCACTGTAGAAAATGATGATGAAGGACCATATGTCGATATTACTGGGACAGTTGATGACGTTCGCCAAGAACCAGTGATAGAAATTGAAGGGGTAGCGCATAGAACTGATCCAATTTTCCACGCCTTGATACCAGGTGAAGCGGAACACAAGACACTGATGGGATTACCTCGTTCCCCTACAATAAAATCAGCGGTCAACGAGGTAGTTGAGTGCTTGGATGTTCATATGACCGAAGGTGGTTGTGGTTGGTTATCAGCGGTTGTAAAAATAAATAAATTACACCAAGATGATCCAATCAAAGCGATTAATGCTGCTTTGGCAGGACATCGCTCGATGAAAATGGTCACAATCGTTGATCAAGATATAGACATCACCGATCCAGTTCGTGTCGAATGGGCTATGGTTACTCGCTGGCAACCGGATGTGGATACTGTAATATTATCCAATCAAAAAGGTTCATCATTAGACCCTTCTAGAAATGAAGATGCAACTACGTCTAAAGTAGGATTTGATGCAACGATATCTCTAGATAAGAATCCTGAAGATTTCCACTCCGTAATGTGATATTCTCACGTTTTTCATTCTATTTTATTAATAGAAGATAATTGGAACATTGAGGCAGTTATTTGAAGTGCTAATAGCGTTTCAAACAAAAACATGGCGAGTGAAAGTGGTGACCTTTTACAACACCCTCGTCGTAATCTAGGCAATCGATTTAGGTCCCAAGCCCAGAAATTTACTCGCCTCGCAGCAAGTGATACTTCTAGAGAAGAAGAGAATATGGCTTGGGCTGAACAAAATGCTAGACAAGCGATCTTGCATGATTTCACAGACCAAAGAAACTGGCAATGTTTGGCTGATATCAAATTAATAAATAGTGATGGTGAAGGACTCAATGCAGTATTGGAAGATGTTTTTGTTATTCTTGGTCGTGACCCAGATTTAGTAGATCAATTGAAAGATATTGATTTTCTAATGGTTGGAGTTGAGTTACTTGTCGCAGCATTTACCCGTGACCCACTAGATCCAGATATGTGGTGGCAAGTAATTTCCAATACAGATGATGGAGAGCAAGATTCAGTGGAACAAAGAATTGTTGAATTTGCACAGCGTTGTAGAACACTAGATTTCAGTGACCAAAGAGCCAACATCATCTATGGCCGGCGCTTAGAGAGGCTCAGAGAAAATGGACATATCGAATTATTCATTGAATTGTCTAGGCACTTGTTAGCTCACAGGCCAAATAATCATGAATTATGGATGGAATTAGGCAGATTGCATGAAAGGAGAGGGGAGATTGATGAAGCATGGTCATGTTATGACCACGTACAAGCAATAAATCCGCATCAAACTCCAAGAGATGAATTTCTATTACGACTCAAGGGGGCAATGGATGGCGAGGATAAGCAACCTTGGTCCGGACCTGATATTACTAAGCGATCAACATTACTACAACAAATGGAATCGCTTTCTCAAAGAATCTCAAAGACTTCACAAGGAACGGACATGGAGTCTAATATTGCGCTTTCAGATGAGACAGATATTACTGACAAAGAACATCCAGATTTGAATAAAATGAAAGAATTATTAGATTCTGGAAATGCAAGTGAGGCCTTTTTCCTCGCAAGAAGACTTGTAGCTAGTGGAGAAGATTGGGCAGAAGAATGGCTTGAAAAGGCTCAGCAGGCCTTCTGAGGTGAATATATGGTTAGTTCCGATTCCAACTATAATGAGCAAAAGCCAGTTTTTGTTTTGGCTTGGGTTACCAAAAAAGGTCAACCAATTACAAAAATGGGCGATGGTGGTAGCGTATTATTTGTTGAACATCCGGATAGAGGTTGGGAAATACCTGGCGGTCATTTAGAATCAGGTGAAAGCCCAGAGCAGGCTTTGCTGCGGGAACTAGAAGAAGAAACTGGACTAAGTGGCCAATTGATCACATGGAATTATGATTATTATCCAAATGGATGGGTCGGCCATGTTATTGTTGAAGATAATTTACAACATTCATGGAGTGTGGATGACAAAAAGGTCAAACAAGTAAAATGGTGGTCTGAAACACCACCTGTAATTCAATGGACTATTCAAGAATTTGAAGAATTATCCACGTGGGCACATTCTCTATAGAATAATAGTTGTATTATTCTGTAAGTATTGTTAGTTCAGTAAGTCGAGTAATCCATTTAGCTTTTTCAGATTCATCCTCACAAATCGCTTGGCAAATAGCAGCTAACATTGGATCTTCTACCGACTTAGGTTGCTTCATTAATTTGACAAATAATTCAACTTCTGCTAATTTTCCAAGTTTTGAAGCGATTGATATCAGAGCACGGAGATCAGGTCTATCTTCTCCAAGTGTGTCTTCTGGCAACCTTTCTATGCACCATTCGAAAACACCGATAATATCGATTGGGTTTACTTCTAGTATTGGAGCATCTTCATCAATATCTCTTGGTTTTGCATTATTTACTTGTATTGACATCCTTTCCGCATCTTCTTTCTGATTTCCGATTGATAATTCAATGAATAGTGATCCCGCTTCCAGTGCCATGCCGAATTGTTGCGCTAAGATTGCATGTTCATGGGCATTCCAAGCATGGCGTGCAGCATCAAACATGTGGCCTATTGATGCTCTAATTCTGCTAGCACCCAAACGTGAGATTGCAATTGTTTCATGGGCATGGCCTTCGCTTCTTGAGATATCTCCATAAACTTGAAGAGCCATCAATTGCTGACCAATTGCCATATGGAATGCAGCTTTATTGAGAAGGGATAAATCATGTTCTCTTCCCGCCTTTGCAACACTCTTCAACCTAACCTCAGCCCAATTCAAATCTTCTTGAGCAGTTTCAACCTCACCCATTTCAAAGCAAACTAGCCCTTTTTCCATTCTTAGACGTCCTTCTAAAACGAGATCACGAGTTTCTGGAGTTTGACAAATTACAATTGCATCTTCGATTGAATGCAGTAAGTGAGTGTCTCCTAACATACGGCGCCTAACCAAAGAGAAGGTTGCTGCTTGTGCAGCGGTAAATTGTGGAGTGATAAGTCCAACCAATTCTGCAGCATCCAAAAACAATCCAGCCTCAGCAATGCTCAGCCAATTATCAAATCCCATCTCATCACGCCAAATAGTAGCGGTTTCAATATCAACAGGACCTAATTTTCTCCACTTTGAGATATAATATCCTGGTGCTTGAGATACATTAATTTGACTCATTTTCAATCCTCCTTTCGTTTAGACTGCGTTAGATGAGAAATAAATGCTGTTTCAGCTCGAATTCGGTCAGATTTTCCACTCCAACCTGCAGCGCCATCATGTCCTCCGCCTTCGCCACCGATTTGTTCTGATACCTTTTGCATAATATTGCCCAAGTGAACACCTTGCTCTGTACTAGATCTCGGTGCCCTTGCCGTCAGCCGTGTTTCACCATCTCTAAATCTGGATACTAGAGATACTTCTGCTCCAGTTCCCAGTATTAGACTGGCCAACCGTCCTTCTAGCGTTCCTGAATATGAATGAACAAGATTCCAAGGTCCTGCTTCAATGCTATTACAGCGAGATAAGCCACGAACTAGAGAACCTCGTTCACTTGGAGTTGTTATTTCTGTCTCAACAAATTGTAAAAATGCAGCATAATCAAAAGATTCGTCTGCAAGAAGACTAACCGCTGTTTGAAATGCACCTAAATCGGAGTGCTTGAATGTTGCAGTATCGGTAATCAATCCAGCGAGAAGCATTTTTCGTACAGGAATGGTTAGTGACTCTGGATAGAATTTATGCAAGTAATCATTGACTATTTGCGTTGTAGCCCTAACATCCCATTGGAGATTCAAGTCACCTTCATTCAATTGCCAATCATTTGTTGAATGGTGGTCCAAAATACATAGTGGTACACCTTCTGGCAATTCTATACCGACTTGCCCTAATGCAGCAGCATCAACAACGACAATACCGCCTAAATTTACTGGCCAAGCAGGGCTATGAGCTGACATTTTTCTAAAGGGTGCTTGTAATTTTTTAACTACTCTTTTTGCCACTCTTCCTAAGTGCAGTCCGCCTGCCATCATATTGGAATCGATAGATGCAAGTGCAATAGCGGAGCCAATGGTATCCATGTCACCATTTTTACCAGTTAAAACTGGCACAGTGCCTCGTGAGCAAGCATCATTCAACCAT
>JAACCR010000025.1 GCA_009937205.1 Methanobacteriota archaeon
CCATCCCCACCGGGTGGCTCAATGGGAATTATGTTAATCGTAATGATTGGAATGACATTACTTATCTTAAATCCAAGCATAAGGAATTCACTAGGAGATATGGCAGACCCTATTCTTTCTCCAATACTTCCAGAACAGTCATACTTCGTCATCACGGTATTAATTCTCGGAACATTTTCTATGACCATAAATACTGTTCTTCGTAACTTTTTCATGGACCCAATGGCTCAAGCTCATATCGGACACCGCCAAGGTCAAGTTCGAAAGATGATGAACGATGCAAGGATGTCTAGAGACCCTATCTTACAAGAAAAATCAACAATCTTACAGCAACAAATGATGCCTGAACAAATGAAAATCCAAATGGGTGCGATGAAGCCAATGATGTTTACAATGATTTTCATCATAGGTATTTTTGCTTGGCTCACATCTTCTGTTGAACAATTTAGAGTTGATTATGTATCACTTCCATGGGCACCTGAGTGGAATTTATTAGATGACAAATTTCTATTCTTCCCTGCATGGATTTGCACCTACATTTGCATGAGTGCTCCTTTTGGAAGAGTTGTAGACCGACATATCAAATTGTTTAGATATAGAAATCATCCACTAATCAATTCTGGAGAGATCATAAAAGAACCACTTTTACACTTAGTTGCTACCAAACCTACTGAAAAGTCAGAACAAGCGAAGAAAAGACAACAACGCTCACAACGCAAGGGTGGCCCAAGAAAACAAAATAATGTTGAATCTACTGAATTTAGTGGTCAAAAGAACGAATGCCCTGATTGTGGAAGTAATGCCATTACAAAAGACGGACCAAGAACAAAAAGATGTAATATCTGCTTAACTGAGTGGGTGTGAAATATGGTAAAGATCACCGTGTCTGGTCATCCAGGAAGCGGCACTAGTACTCTTGTCAACAAACTGGTTCAATCCTATAATTGGACTTCACTCAATGGAGGGGATGTGTTTCGCTCTGAAGCAAAAACACGTGGGATGACACTCGCTGATTTTGGTGAATTATGCAAGGCAGATTTACAAGTGGACAAGGAACTAGACGATCTGCTAAAGGAAAAGATGTCTGGTCATGATTCATTTGATATCGTTGAATCAAGGTTATCGGGTTGGTGGGCACACCTTTTGAATATTGATTGTGTTAGACTTTGGGTAGATGTAAATGACGAAGTAAGAGCTCAAAGGGTAGTATCTAGAGAAGGTGGTACTGTTAACCAAGCAATTGAAGCAAATGCTAAACGATCGGCAGTAGATGCTGAGCGCTTTTCTAAATTGTACAATATTCAGCCACAAGACCGCGAGGCATACACCCATGTACTCGATGCCAGTGAGATGAGTATTGACGAAGTGTTTTCAGCCGTCGTCAAGATTTTGGAGGATTTTAAATGAGCCGAATTATACTAGATTCCGAAGCAAAAACCGATGATGAAATCGGTAAAATACCAGATATGCGTACAGTTGAGGAAAGACTTGAATCTGGATTTATTCTTCTTGACAAAGCTGCAGGTCCATCCTCGCACCAAGTTGCATATTGGGCTCGAGATATGTTTGGATTAGAGCGACTGGGCCATGGTGGAACTCTAGATCCATTTGCAACCGGAGTACTGCCTTTAATGGCTGGAAAATCTATGAAACTAACCAAGAAAATCTTAACTCATGATAAGACATATATTTGCGTATTCCGCTTTGCCTCAGAACCTGATAGCAAGATGTTGGAAGAAGTGATGTCAAACATGACTGGAAGAGTTTTCAACGTACCACCTGAAATTTCGGCAGTTAAAATACAAGTTCGAAGTCGTCGTATCTTTAAATTTGAAAAACTAGATTTCAAGAATAATCAAATGGTAGCAAGAGTTCAATGTGAAGCTGGAACATACATTAGAACAATGGCTCGTGACATGGGACTTTTATTGAACATGAAAGTTGAATTAAAAGAATTAAGGAGAGAGACTTCCGGAATTTTTACTCTTGATGATTGTGTAACTCTGCAACAATTAGCCGATGCTTATTGGCTTTGGAAGGAATTGTCTCAACCTGAAGCACTGTTGAGAATAATCCATCCTATTGAGAAACTGCTTCTAGATTATCCTAGTGTCACCGTAAAGGATAGTGCAGCTGCTGCTTTATCACATGGAGCACCATTGCTACGCCCAGGAATAGTAAGTATCGATCCTTCCATTAGCGAGGGAAGAGATATTGTTGTCAACACAATGAAAGGAGAAACTGTTGGTATTGTCAACATGAGCGTTACAAGTGATTCTGTAAAGGATATGGAAAATGGAGAAATAGCTAGACCTAGCATGGTTCTCCTTGAACAAGATCTATACCCAAGAAGATGGAAAAAATCCGAGTAAGATTTCACTTATGTCAAATATCCAAAAATGGATATTGACCTTTTGTGATAATCAAGCTTCGAAATATTCTTCGTAAATATATTCATCAGTTTCAATTCTTATCTTTAGTTCAGACATAATGGTTTACAACCTACTCTGTCACCTAAGTGAACGGCCCCCCAGCCTCAAAGCAATCTTGTCTGACACAGTTTGCCTATCAAGTTTGAGGGTGTTTTTTCCGTTATACGACAAATGATATTGGAAATAACTATTATTACGAATACTGAAAATCACTCGATTTTCCTTATTTTTGAAGGAGCGAATAAGGCAAACAATCCTATTATGGCAACAAGAGATGCAATTGCTAGAGTGGTCATTACCGTGGAAGAGATTTGTAAACCGCTACTAACAGGTTGTTCTTTTATCG
>JAACCR010000124.1 GCA_009937205.1 Methanobacteriota archaeon
ACTGCAGATACTCGCGTACCTCGAACTACTTACACAATTTATGCTAACAACTCAGGAGGTTCTTTTGAACTACAAATAAATATTACAGTTCATGATTTTGATACAGATTGGTCAATGATAACCGCTGGGGTAACATCAGTAGATTACGGCTCATCTTGGCCGTCTCTAATATTGCCATTTGGTCAATGGTCCTTCCCAATTATTTCCGACTGGGACCAACGACCTATCGCTTCAGCAGCATATGCTGGACAAGGCAGAGTTGTTGGCTATGGCCACGAATCATTTGTTGCTAAAAGCAGTGGTTCAGAAATGACCCTTTCAATAAACGCAATGAAGTGGGCTTGTGATGGCGCCGGAACAATTGGATTATGGGACGATTTCAACCACTTTGAAGATGAATTAGTAGCTGAAGGTTTTACTGTGTTAACCTCAGTCACCCCAGACCAATTAGCAGGTTTGGACTGTTATGTTGGTGAATTTTGGAATGGTTGGAGTGATGCTCAGAATTTAAAAATTGAGACCTTCTTAACATCAGGTCATGGCTTAATTTTGGGAGGGCACTCTTGGTATTGGTCTTATTCAAATTCAGATGTTGCTCATAATTATCCAGGCAACAAAATCGCACCGACTACAGGACTATTCGTCTCATCTCATTCAGGCTCGGTGCAAGTGACACTTGGTTCAGCACCGGATAGAATGCTGAGGACTATTCCCGCTATCACTGCTTTACAAAATCACTTCACAACAGGACCATTGATCGCTACTTCAGATGCACCTACAGTGGAGAAAACAATATCTCGTAGCACAGCAATGCTTACTTTAGATTTCAATAATTTTTGGAGTCCACTGCGCGATATGGTTAACACCACAGGATGGACTCAAATTTCAGATAATAATGAATACGATTTAGATGCGAATGCAATTGATGATGTATTGCTTGCGATTGAAGAAGGATTGTATCTTCGTTTACCTGCTGATCAATTAATTGCCCATCCAAGTTCTTCAGATTTCCCTGGAGCAGTGCCTACAAATACACCAAGGGTAACTAACAACGTCACAGTAAATGGCGACTATATTGGCTTACCAAGCGGCTTTGGCTATTCAGGAGCGAGAAGCCACGGTATGATGGGAACGGGGCTATATGCGGCGGCTGGTGAAGTGATTAACATCACAGTTCCACTCTCCATTGTTGATCAAAACGTCCGCATCCAAATTGGTGCACATTCTGATTCATTATGGAGTAAAGATAAACTTGACAGACATCCAAAGGTGCATAGAATCTGGGTAATTGATTCTACAAATATGCAAGTTGGCAATACCTTTGGAGGATTAATTTACATCACATTCCCACCAGATTCTACTTTTGGAATGACTAATATTACAATTGAAAATGCAGTACAATCGCCTCGCTATATTGCAGGAGTTACCACTGCTCAGCAATGGAATACTACACAAAGAAATTTCCCAGCACCATGGGCAGAAATCGAAGGCGAGTTCTTCATTCTAACAGTTCCATCTTCACAAATCAGAAATCTTGACAATCCTATTGAATTGATGAATTGGTGGGATACTGCACTGCAGATGGAACACAATCTAAGCGGTTATCTTCCATGGACTCGAGTTGAAAGAGCTGTCTTTGATATTCAAATCAGTGCTGGCTGGATGCACTCAGGTTATCCATTCATGGCTCATACAGTAAGTGTTGCAGACGTAGTAAATTTGAGTCATATGTCAACCCAAGGTGATTGGGGAATGTTCCATGAGTTGGGGCATAATCATCAATGGATGGCATCAACATTACCAGGGAATACCGAAACAACTTGCAATCTTTTCTCAGCCTATATCATGACCGAATTGGTGGGAGTTGATTTAGGAGCAGGCCATGGTTCAATGAGTAATTCAAGTCGCGAAACAAGGACAGAGACTTACTTTAATGCAGGTTCGCAAATCTCTCAATGGAGTGTTTGGACCGCCTTAGAGACTCACATGATGATCCAGGAACAATTTGGTTGGCAAGTCTACACATCTGCCTTTAGCCAATACTACAACGCTTCACTTAGCCAGCCAGCAAATGATGCACAAGAATACAATTCATGGGCGGCTAGAATATCTAATGAAACAGGAATGAATTTGATTCCATTCTTACGCGCATGGG
>JAACCR010000026.1 GCA_009937205.1 Methanobacteriota archaeon
GTGACAGCAGAGTCCGGATGTAAACTGACAAGTGCCCCAGTTCTCAAACCATATATTGTGTGTGATTTTGATAGAGATACTGCAATTGTTATCAATAAATTCTCAGGCCATGGCATTCCACTGTTTAGAGCCTCAGCAATCGTTTCCGCCCAGCCATGGGGTTCATCAGCATAGAGGTGGTATGCAGCATCCAAGAGTAATGTATGACCAACATTTTCATTGACGTTAGCACTTTCCATAAACGCATCTAAGAGTGCCATTCTTCCATCTGCAGTCATCGACAAACCTGTCGGGTTGTGAGCAGGATCGTTTAGCCAAGTCATTACCTTGTCTTGTTGTTGGCATAACTTTGCCAATTCGGATTTGAAACCTGTAATATCAACATATGGTAAATCTGAACCTTCTGATGGTAATAGTGGATAACTTGCGTAGGACAAACCGCAACCGTTGAGGAATCCTTTGTAAGGCCCCCAATGTCTATCTCTTAGAAGTACCTTATCTCCTCTATTTGCAAAGTTTGCTGCTGCGAGGTAGAGTGCCCCTGAGCCACCAGGTGTAGCAGTAGCGGTAGTGGTTATTCCAAGCCCCTCTAATTCAGCACGGCTTTCACCGAGTGCCAGCGTAACAGCGAGGTCTAGAAATGATGGTAAACCCTTGAGTGGTGCATAAGCAGCGATTTCAACAGGTGGTGCTTGGCGAATAGCCGCATCCACGACTTGATTAATCGCCAAAGTTCCATCATCTTCCAATAATGCACCAATAGTTCCGTTTACGGCATCAGCGCCAGAAGCAACCGCTTCTTGGAAACGAGCCCACCAGCCAAAAATAGTGTCGTTTCCGACTTTGGTTTGGGCATATGGGTTCAGCAATCCAACGCCTGCTTCTTCGTCCATACCCCGCCCAATGCAGACATCCTCTTTGAGTTGCCTCTTCCACAAGTAGTGAAGGAAGTAGAGAAAAGCGATACTTTAGGCAATAGTTTTTCAAATCAACAACAATTTCTTACAACTATTGCAACCACTTTATTCAAGAAGGGGAGGCAACTCGCCCACCTTGTCGCCAACGTAGCATAGCTGGTAGTGCTTCGGATTTGTAATCCGACGGTCGGGAGTTCGAGTCTCTCCGTTGGCTCCTCATTACGTCAGTTTTCACACTGTTAATCACAAATCCCTATTTGTGATTTATAGCGAATCCTCAAAGAAGGTGTAGTGACAGCCCCCTACATGGTAGCACAGCGTCTTGACGGCAAGGCTTGCGCAGCGAGTGTTGAGGAAGAACTGCATGCTCGTATTTCAACTCTAAAGCAAGCAGGAATAATTCCGCATCTTGCAGTATTAATCGTAGGAGATGACCCAGCGTCTCATGTATATGTTGGATCCAAAGTCAAAGCCTGTGAACGATTAGGAATTAAATCAACTCATATTGAATTAGCAAGTGATAGTAGTGAAAATGAAGTAAGGGAGATCATCAAAAAACTAAATGCAGATGAATCATTACATGGCATCTTCGTCCAATCACCTCTTCCTAAACATATGGATGAAGAAGGATTAACCGATTTAATTTCTCCAAACAAAGATGTCGATGGTTTTCATCCAGAAAATCTTGGAAGATTGGTACAAGGGCGAATAGATGGTATGTTGCCTTGCACTCCAAGTGGTGTAATGCGTATGCTCAAGTGGGCAGGAATTGAAACATCCGGGAAAAGTGCAGTTGTTCTCGGTCGCTCACGAATTGTTGGTAACCCTATGGCTTTGTTACTTGGAGCCAAAGGTGTGGATTGCACCGTTACCGTCGCGCATTCAAGAACAGTTGATAGCAGAGATGTTTGCTCAAAAGCAGATATTCTAATCGCTGCAGTTGGTAGGGCTGAAATGGTTACTGCGGATTGGGTAAAACCGGGTGCAGTTGTTGTCGATGTTGGTATTAACCGTGTAGATGATTCAACCCGAGATAGGGGATGGAGATTAGCTGGAGATGTGGATTCGAGTGTTGCGGATAAGGCTGCATGGTTATCGCCTGTTCCAGGTGGTGTTGGACCAATGACAATTGCAATGTTGATGGAAAATACTGTACGTGCAGCAGAGATGAAATAATCACGATGGAAAACCCTCTTAGGTTCAGTCTTGCCGTATCGTATTGATAGCATGGACCACAGAGCCCCTCGTCTTGTGATTATTGCTAGAATAATCACTGTAGTATCCCTCACAACTCTAATTGCTAATTTAAAATTGAATCTAATTGGCAATGCTGGATGGAAGGTTGAGGAAAGCGTCATTACCATTACAGCAATAATTTGGGCAGCAATTGCATGGTGGGCGAGTAGGGAAAGAGAAATTCCACAATTTGATACAAAGTTAACATTCGAACAACAGATTCAATCATTTGAAGACGTGCCTACCAAGGTTCGTTCCTCAGCAACTACAATGGATCAATATGGATTTGAAACAGTTGGTTCCAATCCTCAAACATCTGCTATAATAAATTCCATTCTTGGCCAATCTGGTGCTAATGAACAGCAAAATATCCAACAAGCAATTGGCACATTAGGAGCTGTAGAAAGTGAACAACCGATAGTATTGGCACCGGTTCAGGAAGTTATTGAAGCACCAGTTCAACAAATAAATCAGCAACCGGTTGAGGCAGCAATTGAATCAGCACAAATAATTGAAAACCAACCATCTAGGGTAAATGTTGAGAGAGTCGCATTACCTCATGAGGACCCAGAAAAGATAACTTCACCGATTCTTCCTGGTTTGGAAGAAGACCGAGTTTTCGTCAGTGAAGGAATTGCTCAGATACCATTGCCCGATTTGGATGAATTATTTTCCACTCTTCCTCCATTGGATGAACTATCTCAAGAGGATAACAGTCCTGAACAAAAGGTGACATCGGATTTAGAAAACTTATTACCGACTCTTCCAGAATTGCCAGAACTTGATTTGAAGCCCCATCAAGAATTACCACCAGCGGTTGCAGTTATGACTACCCCGACTCCTGAATTACCGGACTTAGATGATCTATTCTGATAACACAACTTGAAAAACGTTTGAGTGGAGGATTGGTAATGATGCAGTGGAGTGAGCGCTACGACCTTCACGGTCACTCAACTCATTCAGACGGAGAATTGAGTGTACCGCAACTTGCACAAAAAATTGCATCTGAAGGGGTTGAAGTTTGGGCCTTGACCGATCACGATGTCATCAGTGGTTGGAAAGAAGCAAGTAAAGAAGCAAAACAAAGAGGTATAAGATTCATACCAGGGGTAGAAATTACTTGTATTCCCGGTTTACCAGCACAAAAAACTATTCTGGAGAAAGAGGGGAGGGATAGGTCTACGACATCATGGCATTTACTTGCTTATTTTCCAAATCATAACCCCGATGTTAATTCAAAACCAATTAGTGCTTTTAGAAAGTGGCTAGAGCCATTTGCTGAAGGTCGTATTGGAAGAATGAAGCGAATGGTTGAGAAAGTCAATGAATTGGGAATGGAGATTGATTTTGAGGCTGTAATGGCTAGGTCTAGTGGTGCGGTTGGAAGGCCACATTTGGCCAAGGAAATGATAGAAAAAGGCTATGCTAATTCCATGCAGCAAGTCTTTGATGAATGGTTAGGAGATGGTTGCCCTGCTAACGTTGAAAAAATAAAACCAACGATTGCTGAAGCGGTAAATGTAATTCATGCAGCAGGTGGAATATGCTCATTGGCTCACCCCATATATTATGGAATAGAAAGCAATGATTTACTTTCTTTTATCCAAAATATAGGAGTCGATGCAGTAGAAGCATTTCACCGTTCTCATCCAGATAAATACCGTATGGAATTGTTAAACAGTGCCCAAAAAGTAGGATTGAAAGTAACATGTGGTTCGGATTATCATGGCCCTAGTTACCAAGCAAGACCTGGACATATGGCGGTTCCAAGTTCATCTTTGCCCGAACAGATAATTTGAATATTATTGTTCTCTAGTGATTGTATCAATCACTAATGCTATCTCGAATAGCAGGATTACTGGAATTGCAACTAAGAATAAACTGAGAGGGTCGGGTGGTGAAAACAATGCACCCATCACAAAGGAAGCAAACCAGATTTGGCGGCGGTATTGTTTGATTTGATTTCTATCCACAACACCAAATCTCAAAATCAGTAATGTAGCAACTGGTGCCTGGAAACCAACAATAGATGCTATAGCTAAATTTGTGATGAACCCAACGTAGCCAGATAATCTCCAATCGGTGGATAAGCCCGCATTTTGTGCATCGTTTGTTAGGTATTCAAGCAGCATTGGAGTCAACAATTCCCATGAGTAATACAAACCTGAAATTGACAATAAGAGAATTGCCATTGTTGTAAGTAAAATGGTTGGAGCAGTTTTTGGTATTGAATAATTTAATTCCGCTAATCTTTGCTTCAATGTTGGCGACTTTAGGCCTTCAAAAATTCCGAAATACATCAATGTAGTAATGACGAAAAACAATCCGATACTCATTGCAATACGTAGTTGTAGCATGATGAATTCTACTGGTGAAATGACGATAATTTCTACACCATCAGGCAATCTACTCGGCTCGATTAGCCAAGTGATCAATTCTCTTGTAATCGGAAATCCAATTATTATTCCAAGAATGAACACAAATCCTATACTTTTCATTTTTAGCCTCAAGAATACTCTTGATTGTTTGAGTAAATGTCCACCTGGACTATCCATCAAGTCTTCCACAGCACTTACCAAGTCACTGCTATTTGACATGACATCACCATTACTCTGCTTCAATTATCTCCTGTTCCCACAGGTGACTTGGAGTTGAATCAATTAAGCTGCGCTTGTATTTCTTCAAGCGGTATAATCTATGTATTACGAATCCTGTAATCCAAAGAGAAGGTAGTGAAAGCAATACTGCTTTCCACATTATATCTTCGTGGTAGTCATTGATGATGCGAACTTGTACAACTTCATTTTCGCTTGATCCATTACTATTACCGGGGTTATGCATAATGATGAGATGGTAATTATTGGGGGAATCTATTTCAAGCATCAAAGTAGATTGAGGCTCAACAGTATGATAGTCTCCTAAAGTCTTCATTATTTCCCAATCAATAGATCCATCCTCCATGGCAGGTTCACTCATTTCAACAATGATAACAATAACCTCCAATGTAATACTTTCATGAAGATTAGTTAGATTTGATGAGACGCTCGAGCCTGGATTGAACTCCTGAATTATCTCAAAGGTTGAATCATCGGCTCCGAGTTGATAGGAGATTCTTGAATCTGCTGTTTCGGATTGGATGTTTACAGACATCAAAATGACAGTGAGTAATAATAGGGCTGCAACACCTTCAGCAAATACATGACGCCATACTTTCTTTCTAGTAACTCCCTTGAACATCGGCCCGAAATCATTACGAAGGCGTGGTTGTAAGTGATGGATAAATAATGCACCAATTGCACCAATAATAATTCCGAGTGGAATATCAACAAACCAGTGGATTCCGAGATAGAGAATTGTGAAAACAAACAATAATGTGTTTATTGCAACGAATAAATGATATGGCCAGTGGCGCCATTCAGTTATTTTTATTCCCTTTTCCTTTACGTGCAAGTAATTGAGATAGAGAATACCAAATGGAATTGCGACATGTAAACTCGGCACGGCATTATCCAGAGGGTCATGCAAAGCATAGAACGAACTATACCAGCCATCATGATACAATAGAGCATCCATATTGGGAATCCAAGAAGAAGTAACTTCTACATTGAAAAACAAGTAATATGGTACAGCGAGAGCATAAATGAGTAAATAATTCAAAGCAACCTTATCGGTCATGTCGCGGTCATCGGTAAATGCAAAGTACACTGTAGTTACATAAATTAAGAACAGATATACGAATAGATAATGGAAGTTTAGAAAATCGGTTAATGCATCATTTTGAAAAGCATCTTGAATCCACTTTGTAAAATCTCCTTCAATGGAATATACTAACTCAGTCCAATGTCCAGTTTTTATTTTGATAGGTTCATTTATTGTATCAGTTATTTGTTTCCATTTTATGATGACAATATATCCAAGGGCGTGAAGATAGTATCGCTTATCATGAAAAGTCTGAGCCCATTGACGCCAAGGGACCCTCATTTCTGGACGGTGCTGGGTGAACAACCAGCAAATGATTGGAGTGAGGATTACAATCATCAGCATCATGATTGTATATGGTTCCATGGATGTATGGCAATGCCGCCTCTCTTTAGCAGTTGCCACAGTATACAGGGCCGGAATTAGCAGTTTGGCATTAATCGATGAGATTCATTAGATGTACATTATGAATCTCATCGCGGGATATGGTGCTTTTGACTTAACTTGAAAAGATAATCTTTCAAGGTGTAGCGCATGGACAGCATGGGGCGGGAAGATGTATTGCCAAGAACCGGAAAATACATTGAAGAGTTTGCGTCACGGAATTAGCTTTTTTGACGGTATCGAATTTGATATCAGGATGACGTCCGATAACCAATTAGTAGTTCACCATGACAGGGAAGTATCTATCCTACAAAGTCGCTTAAAAGGTAAAAGTAAGTGGGTTGAAGCATGGACCTTAGCAGATTTAGAGGCGGAAGGTTTTGTCTCTTTCAGAGGAATGTTAGAAGATCCAGTTATTCGTGAGAATTGGGTGGAAAAAGGAAAAATGGGGTGTATTGAGATAAAACGTCCTCATCCTAATGCACCGATGGGGGGGGGATTCTTTTCACGTAAGAAACATAATCAGCATGTTGCCAACATTATCAAAATGGCAGACAAAATCCTTGATGAATTTAATGTTCCACATCAAAACATGATCTATTACGCTTTTCACAAAGGCATGAAACAAAGTACACAACTAGCTAAAACCCTGCGTCCTTGGGCAGCCCTAATCCCATACATATCTCCATATGGAAACAAAACTACGCAACGCATTCAAAGTTTTCCAACATATATTTCAACACCATTTTCATCATTGATAAAACAACACAATACTATGGGCAGCGCAATGCTACCATGCGCGATAGAGTATTTTGTCGCCCCATACAACAAGTTGCCATTTGGTAAAACTATTGGACTAGAAGGTAAGAATTTGCATAACCTAAACAAGTTACGTAAAGGTATGCCTACATATGTTTGGCCAACCAAACCAGTCAATGAGAAATTGATACTAAATGCTGGACTTACTGGATTGAGCGATAAAGCCAATCCCGAATTAACATGGTTGCCTACAGGACACGCGCGTTGGGCAAATCCAGGAACTCAACCATTGGATAAGCAGCAACAATCATTATTAGATTCTGCAACAGAAGAAAATCATTTAGAAATATTGAAACAACTCAAACTTGAAGTTCCTACTTGGGAAGATTGCGATGATGCAAGAAGAAAACATTTAGTTTCAATGTGGAAAGAAACCTGGAACTGGAAAAAAACTGTTGACGAACTATTACAAGATGCAAGTGGTTCTTCACCGCCATGGCAAGTTCCACGATTAATCGGTCACAGAGGGTCAGGAAAAACATCTCGTCCTGTAATTGGACAATAATCACTCAACGTGACGTAAAGTTTGTTGTTCTGCATAATACTTTGGACGGTAAAGTGGAGTACCTTTTCCATTGCGGAATACAGTGCGCTCATCTACAATTTGTGCTCCTATTCCCATTACACGGGCCCAGCCAAAGAAGGTGGTGTAGTAGGTTGGGTCTTCGAGGCCAACATGGTGGAGTAAAGCTCCACTCGCAATGTCAACATTTGCATTTGGATTACGAATTTTTGGATTTTCAGCAAGGACTCTAGGTGCAACTTCTCTTAGAGTACGAATAATTTTGAAATTCTCATCATTTGGACAGATTTCTTCTCCAAGAGCAAATTGAGTAGTAGCCCTTGGGTCTTCACTACGAAGAACAGCATGGCCAAAACCGAATATTGGCCGTTTTTCTGCTAACTCTCCACGCACGAAACGCTCAACTTCTACAGGATCACTTGTGCCTATTTTGAGAACAAACTCGAGACATGATTGATTCGCCCGCCCATGTAATGGTCCACTTAGAGCATTCATTGCTCCCGCCATAGCGGAATACACTGTTGCTTTACTAGATGCAATTGCCTTGCCGGTAAATGTTGAGAGGTTTCCGCCACCATGATCCATATGTAAGACTAGGTATGTTGCAATTACTCGCTCCATTTTGTCATTATCAATTTCGTCTAAGTCTAAGGTTGAAACAAATCTTTGAACCATACTCAACGATGTATCATCAGCAGGAATATCCTCGTCTCGGCCTTCTCTAACCCTGTGCATTAGGCCCATGATGCGAGGCATGCGAGCAATTAGATTCATTGCATCTTCTTTCCAATCACCAGTAGTCTCCCACATTCCGATTGTATGAATTGCAACACTGAGCCAGTCCATCGGATGCCCGTACTTTGGTAGAGTTCTAAACACCGCTACTAAATCACCTGGAATTTTGGCTCTCTTTGCTAAGTCTTCACGAATCTCCACAGATTGTTGAGGATTTGGTAATTCTTTATTGAATAATAGATAAACAATATCTTCTGGTGAAAAATTAGTTAATTCATTAATAGGATATCCACAATAATGAACTCCTTCAGTAGGGGTGACAAATGATGTACGGCAGGTTCCTACTGGGACTCCACGCAATCCTGTGTTTAGATGTCCATTAGTAACTTCCAAAAGAACCTCTTCGTCGCTCATTAATTTCCCTCCAATGCAACGGAAAAGACACCCTCATATAAGGTCGGTCCTAATTTGAATACTTACTAGAGGTCGGTGTTGCTAAAAACACTTAATGTGTTTGACAGACAATGTTATTTTATTTTTTACCCTTCACCGGCCACTGGCGAAACCCTCTACTCGATTCACGATCTGAAAAAATTTGTATTCTAATGCTATTGCCATCGATCAATATTACATCCTCTGCAGTAAGCCCGGGACATTCCTCAACAACTCGATTCCACGACCTTTCAGTTGCAAGGTTTTCACCCCACCAAGGAAATGCTGCACATTGTTGAGGTCTTACTTTGTAGATAGTGCATTGCTTGTTTTCATCTAAATTAATACATATCTCATCTTCAGCTCTACTTTGTAAAATATATCGCCCGTCAATTGTTTGTTTGCAATCTCTTTCCAACCAGCTCTCAACATCCATTCCATGGTGTTCAGAGATTCTCAGTGCGTCTTTTTCTGATAGATAGACAATTCCACCCGGCTCATCACAGCACCTGCCGCAATTTGATTGACATTTGAACGGAACCCCGTCCATCCACCACGGTTTCATTCCTCTTCACCTGAATTTTGGCCTGCAATATGTAGTGCTAATTCCGGAGGTTTATCGATATGATTTTCATTGGTGCTTTTGGGAGTTTTTATTACTCGAACAATTTTTTCCTTAACAGGTTGTTTAATTTCCTTAGAATCTAGTGCACTATCGTCTAACAAATCAGCCATGTCAATATCTTCTGCCTGAATATTCCATTCCCCTTCAGGTTCAAAACTATCCAATGATTGTTCGTAACTTTCAGTATTCTTTACAACTTTTTTTGGGGTGCGGCGAGTAACCTTTCTTTTTGATTTCCCCTTTCTCCTCTTAGCGACTCGCCGAGGTTTAGCGTCTTCTTCAAACGGTGGAAGTTCCTCTCTAGTTGGATCGATTGCAACTAATTTTTCTTCAAGATAACGTAATTCATCAGCGATGGCAATTAATTCTTCAATATCTGCACTACCCGCTTTTTGTGCTAATTCTAGCATCTTATCCTCGAGGTCACTAAGGAGTATTGAATTATTAAACACCTCTAATTCTGCATCTCTTATTCTAGAATCGATCTTATCATCTAATTCGGTTAAAATATCCGCCGCCCGGCCATAATCTCGTTCTTCAATACGATTAGGTCGTGCAATTAAATGCTGCTCATTTTCGTTTACACTCAACACGGAAGGTGCTTCGGGTGTTAAATCCTCAAGTGTTGTATGGACAAACTTTTCAACCATTTCCCCACCATCCAATGACATATCATTTGCATCCCATTGCGGTGGCTGGTAATCATCCTTTTCCGGTTCAGGAATATTACGAACTAAGTCAATTCCGCCAATATCATGGACAGAATAGACTGTGTCGACTGCATCAGTAATCAATCGAGTTGCGATATCATCTACATTGTGGCGAACGATTTCATCTTGAATTTCAGATTGCTGCATTATTTCATCCCGTAATGTTCGAATTACATCTTCTCCATCGAGTATGTCGTCTCCGGATTCAATCGCAAGAGCAATCTTGTCACAATTAGCAATAGTACTTCTCCAACCGATTTGGTTGAAGGTGACAATGCTGGTCATCTGCCCATCATCTAGCATTAGGTTCCTTGAACCAGCTAATCTTCTTGTAAACATTACCAGGCTTGTAGCAGTTGGAATTTGCATATGAGTCTGAGCAGAATTACGGCAGATATCCCAAAGACGGGAAGAAGGCCATTCATCTGGAGATTCTACGCTTGTGAGAATCACATGTACTCCTAAGTTTATTGCGTGGTCGATCATTATTCCAATGTGATTGGCCAAAGTGATATCATCTGCAATAATATGAGCATCGTCAATCGCCAAGAGACTTGCCCCAACTAGTGCTTCTTGCCAATCGTTAGGGAGCATCTCCATCCCAATCAAATCAACAGCACTGATGAGAAATACCAACCCCTCCATTCTTCTGGCTATACCTTGCGCAGTTGCGTGAATTAGATGTGAGCGACCAGTTCCGCTTTCACCAATAATAAGTAGCGGATTAAGGCTAGTTCCAGGAGAGTCCACAATTGATTCACAAGCTCTACTGGCGTGAGAGTTTTCGGAGCATACAAACCATTGTTTGAATGTACGTTGTGTATCGATTCGTAGTGGTTTAGGCCAAGCTGCTTTAACTTGCAATGAGCGGCTATGGTGATAAATTGAATCTTCTTTAACCGCTGCTAATTCATCAGGAAGTGCATTGGTGACTCTCCCTCTCTGTCCATCTAGGACGCTTAGCCAAATTGGTCTTGCATCACTTTCTATTCCTACATATTGATCTTCTGAATCCATCTCTAATGCTAATTCCTCAGACTTCAATAGGCTAATTTCTCTTAATGATTTAATTCTCCTTGCAGCAATACTAGCAAAGTCATGACCGTCATTTTGCAAATTTATCACCGGTTTGTGACCTCTACTTTCAGTGCCTAAATTTGAATCAGCAATCAAATCAAAGGTTGGCCTTTGGGCTACACCGGTTCGTTGCAAAATACTGCTATGTCGTGTATCGGCGACTGTAGATTTTCCAAGCAACCTATTCATTCTTGATAACGGCAATGTTGGTTTTTCTTCTTTTACAGATGTTTCCTGTGGGAACTGTAGGTTGTCGACACCATTTTGAATTAATTGATTCTTGGCCTTCTGTATTGCAAGGTCAAGTCGTTCTTTCCTGCCAATCATACTCACTGTCCTCCGTAGCGTTCAATGGCATTCCCTTCTTTGTCATATAGGGTGCTACTGTCAAGTATTCTTTTTGAACCTAATTCTTTCCATTCTTCTACAACTACATCAATCGTTTTTGATGATTGAGAACGACTTGCAGATTCTCTCATATCCTCATCATTTTGCCTTATCGGATTATTTGAATCTAGGGCCATAGATGGAGTGAGTTTTGTTTCAGTACCAATAGGTCTGATGTCGTCTACTACGTCCAATACATTAGGCCCTCCGCTAGTTGGCGGTAGAGTTGCGATATGTTTGGCAGCCAATTGAACAGATGCCTGTTGAAGTTCTAAATCCTGCTTAGGAGATATGGGTTTGAATGTGTCATCAAGTGCTTTTCTTTGGATGATATCTCGCTCCTTTATTGACCTGAAAAGATGTTTTTCAGGTTGCGCAGTAATTGTGAGTTCTGGAAGGTCTGGAGAATCTTTAGCAACTTGAATTGCAGCATTTGCTTGCATTGTGTGCTTTCTAGTGGCAATCGGTGGGAGATTGACACTCTTCTTTGTCCTCTTTACAATAGTGGCTTTTCTCGGGCCAGTTGTTTTAGGTGGAATTGGTTTTTGAATTGGAAGTTGCTCAATTACTGGGTTTGAGACAGAATCTAAATTCTCTTCTTCAAGAGTATGTTGCGCAGCGATCGGTTGTACTCCTTTGGCGACAGACTTCTCCATAGTGTCTCCACTATGGAATGTTGGAGTCCAATCATCGCTTGGTCCTTGCGCACTAGGTGGAGTTGTAGATTGGGAAGTTTAGTTTTCCATCATTGATTCAATTTCCGAATCACCAGCCCACTCTTGCATCATTGCAGATAGGTTTCCTGTAGCATCGCTAATCTCTTGAGGGTCTAATGATTCTTCACCGCCTGATATTCCATGCATAGAATCAGCTGCACTTACCGGTGATTGTAAATTATCCGCTAATACTTTTTTCAATTGAGATTCTATCCATAGGACTTCATCTTGGTCGGGAGTCATACAAATTGGATGGTCGAGTAACAGATCATCTTCTAGCAACCAGTGGTCTAGGGTTTCTGGTTTTACCACATCTAACTCACGAGTCAATAATTGCCGTTTGGATAAGTTGAAGGCAGTTAAGTCGGCAGTGGAAAGGAATAAGTGGTCTTCTAATTTCACTCCATCACAAATATCTCTAACCATTCCAATCATTCGCTCATCACCATGGATGCTGGCGAGATATTCTAATCCTTCAAAAGCAACTACTGCTCTCTTATTAGCCCACAAAAAAGCGTCAATTTTCATTCTAATTGTCTCTAGGGACGGATCGAGTGAGTTATCAGTTTCTGCATTGCTTAGCCATGAACACGATTCAATCGGCAAATCATATTTGACATTCAATTCTTCTACTTCGTAACGAGAAATAACAAGAACTGGTCTACCATGTGTTGCTAAATCACTCGTTAATTGGAATAATTTTGCTGGGTCTTCACTATCATAAATGAGTGCTTGGCCTGGACTCAACATCTCTGCAATGCCGCCATGCCGTTCAAGCATCGCCTTGCTTTTTTGACGGATGAATTCAGGTGTCTCAACTGAAGGTTCTAATTCTGGCAGCCTTTCTTCACGCTTCCATGTGGATTTTAGAATACGTGATTTTGTCCACCACTCACCTTCCCCCTCTCTGTGATTAGAAATATTCTCGGCCTCAAGATCAAGATATGCTGCAGGGAATAATTTAGCGATAACATCAACATCCTCTATTTCTTGTACGTGAAGTGAAATTGTGGCATCAAGTGCCGAACAATCACTTTCAATTTCAAGTAATGCCTCTAAACCGGTAAGTAGGTTATCTGCTTCATGCAGGGCTAAGATTGGTTTCCCTTCTCTTAGAACGATTTGGCTGATTCTAGGCATTATCCCCTTGGGTCGGCGTTCAATTCGGATGTGTCCTGAACGACCAAGTCTAGCCATGTCATTAGTCAAACGAGCCAATATGTCAGCACCGCCGCGGCGAGATTCAACAACTTCTCCCTGCGCTAATTCAACCATTTTAACACACCCCGTAGGGGTGAACTCGCACTTACCGTTATTGAAGGGTGCGGATAAAATAGATGCTACAACGAAGTTCTTCGCCATCGTTGGTAATAGCCATCAATGATTTAGCAGCGATATATTTTGACTCATAACCTTCAAATGGAATTAGATAATGGTTAGTTTGATGGCTTCTGATTCATTTAACGACCCGCCATCAACAACCAAAGTTTACTTTGAAACGATGGTGGCTAAACAATCTTATTTAGATAATTCAAAAATGCCGAAATTAGCAATAATTATCACTCTGATATTGTGTTCATTATTTTTCCTATCAAGGCCATTTGAATTAGCCAATGCAGTATTGCCCGTATTGCTATTTTTTGCAATTACAATCCCTCTCATCTTGGTTATTGAAAGAGATAGAAATATTCCATTTTCAGTAAATTTCAATCATCCTTTGATGAGCGATGAACCAATGGGTAAAGCTCAAGTCTTTGTTTGGTTATCATCGGATAAGAAATGGGTCTTATTGCAAGAAGTGAGAGTCCGTTTAGCCACTAGCGCTCTACTTGGTGGATTAGATTTAGTCTATGATGATGAAGATTATACAAGGATTGGTCATTTTACTGACAAGAAAAAAACCACAGCACAACTTAGACGTTCAATAGCGCTATTAAATCAAGCAATTATATTAGCAAATCTTTGCAATGATGAGGATGCTGAAGAATCAAGTATTACGGATGATAGTGAAAGGAGACAAAGAGAGAAGCAAGAAAGTGAATTACTTCAGCGATCTTGGCTAGAAGAAGAGCAAGAGATTGAAGTTGAAGGTCCTCTGGCTAAATTTCTTAACAGAGAATAAACCGTATAATGCGTTATTGACTCACCTCTATATTCAAAAACCTAATCTTAGGCCATTGAACTAATGAGTACTTCTTCGGCATGGGAAAAACGCCTCGAATCACTTGATGCGAGTGAGAGGGACACTCTTCTCGGAACTTCACTTTCCCGTCGCTTCACAAAATTACCTTTGTGGCTATCTCACCCAGCTAATATCGGTGGTTTTTATGGGATGTTAGTATCCATTGCAATTATCCTTCCATACAAATTTGCACAATCAGGTTCTGGATGGGTTAGCGGATGGTTATTCCATTCTGCGTTATTGGTCGCTGCCTGTTTGGTATTGGGATTGGTTTCAATTCTATTAGTAGGGCTGTTCAAACGATTCCCGATTTCACCACCGCGTGGAATTCTCTACCCTATGCCATTTATCGGATTTGCGTTATTGACCATTGATAGAACTGATATGATGCAAATACCATCGCTTATTTCGTGGTTCCTGTTACTCTTGCCTGGACCAATGTATGTTCATTTGTCTTGGGCCCCAAGGTGGAGATTACTGTGCATGATAGAAGATGGAAAAGATCCATTTGCTGAAATGACCAAAATTGAAGATGAACCTAAGCATGCTGAATTGATGGTCGGGCAGGATAAAGAAATGCTCGAAGTTGTTGATACATTTGATCAATTTGAAGAAGAGTGACTTCAACTCAGTTCAATAGTAACTTCTGCTCCATCTTCAATATTGAAGAATTCTCGCAAAAATGTCCCAGAAATAACTTCGATCACATCAATGTGGCGAGTTAAATCAGGAATTAGAATCGCACAATTGACACTTTTATCGGAATGAGATATTTTTGCATTGAATGCAGTTGCGCCTCCAAATGAAACACCATCTCGTAAGAATCCGCGAATTCTCGTTGAAGCGATTTCACTGACATTTATTTCCATCGCCGACTTCATTGCTTCTTCATCCGCATCTAAGGTATCAATTCCAGCTTTGTTTCTCAATGCAATGTATTTTGCTAAAACATCGCCCTTAACTGCGACATTCAAAGTTCCAGGCCAAGCGGTATGGCCAAGGAATCTTCTGAATTGCTCTTGATAATGCTGCTGTGACATGAAAACATGTGCTCGGCCTAGGCCGCTACTAACAGTACCAGTAAGCAGCATTAGTACGGCCAAGTCAATCACCTTTTTGAGTTTGAGGGAAAAGTGGTCAACAGAAAGAACATGAAGGGCCGTCAAGTTCCTATGGATGAGGGGAACCATATGCCGGGTGATATGTCGTGGATGAAAGACCGTTTTGATGAGTTAAATAAGGATTCATTGTTATGGGAACCACCAACGCTTCAAGGTGCAAATATACCAAGATGTCAGATGGATGGCAAACCAACTATTATGCTCTCAGCAAATAATTACTTGAACTTAACAACGCATCCAAAAGTGGTCCAAGCAATGCTCGATGCAACTAAAAAATATGGCGTAGGTAGCGGTTCTGTTCGAGCTATTGCCGGAACAATGGATATTCATTTAGAAGCAGAAAGAAAGGTTGCTGAGTTCAAAGGGGTTGAATCTGCACTGATTTATTCAGCAGGTTATACTGCCAATGTTGGATTAATCCCTACTTTGGTTTCAGGAGCAGATGATGTAATTATTTCTGATTCTTTGAATCATGGTTCGATTATTGATGGTGTGAGATTGACAAAGGCGGCTAGGGGTGTTTATGCTCATAATGACATGGGAGAATTGGAGGCGGTATTGAAATCGCACCAAGATTCGGTTCGTAAACTAATCATCACCGATGGCGTATTTTCAATGGACGGAGATGTTGCACCTCTGGATGAAGTTCACGCATTGGCAGAGGAATATGATGCGATGGTTTACGTCGATGATTGTCATGGTGAAGGAGTTCTTGGTGAAACAGGTGCTGGAATAGTAGACCACTTCAAATTACAAGGTAAAGTTGATTTTGAAATCGGTTCTTTCTCTAAAGCGCTGGGTGTACAAGGTGGAATTGTTGCAGGTACAGAGATGACTAGAACTCATGCACTCAATCATTCACGTTCATGGCTTCTTTCAGGTTCGCAACCACCCGGTGTCGCTGCTGCACAGAAAGCTGCAATTGAAGTTTTGATGAGTGAGCCTCAACACCACGCTAGGTTGTGGGAGAATACTCACTATTTCCGAAAGGAATTACAATCACTTGGTTTTGACACAGGAGTTTCAACAACTCCAATTATTCCAGTTATGTGTGGTGATTCTAGCGTTGCAAAGGCTATGACTACTGCTTTGGGCAAAGAAGGGGTGATGGCAGGTGCAATCGTATTCCCAATGGTTGCACGCGATAAAGCAAGAATTAGGACTCAGATGTCATCTGGTTTGACAAGAGAAGATCTCGATGAAGTATTACGCTTATTTGAAAAAGTTGGCCCAACATTAGACCTAATCTGAATTCAAGAATCGCGATGATGGGTAATGGGTAATTCACCTATTGCAGCCCATTCATTATACAGTAGAGATTTCATTTCATGTTCGGCTGCCAATCTCCAGCGCTTACGCATAGTTCTCTCAGCAACCCTTCCTTCTGGTACTGATGTGAAATAGGGTTCAGTATTAGATTCTGGTAATGGTAATTGCTGCCAATTTACTCCCCACAAAATTAACCACTCCGGTGGTGCTACACCAAAATCAACTGTTAGTTCGGGTTTTTCAATTGCCTGTTTTACTTGTTCAATAGTTAAATCTCCTATTGACATTTTGAAGATTGCATTTGCAGTTCTACGTACTTGATTCCACAAGAAAGCCAGCCCAACAATTTCAAACCCTACAACTCGGTTATTTACTATCCATGGAGTGCAGGAAAGTATTGTCCTCATCGGTTCTTTACCCTCCTCTATACGTGCGAAGTTGGAAGCGTCATAAGTTCCTGTAAACAGATCACAATATTCGCTAAATACATCACCAGGATATTTCCAGAATTCAATTCCTTCGATTCTATAACGGTATACGCGGTATTGTGCTAGCCTGGGATTCCAATCATCAGCAACTTGAATCACATCAAGAAATGCAATTCCTTCACAGAGACGGTCATCGATAGCACGAATCATTTTTTTAGCACCTAAAGAATCCCATAGGTCCTTTTTTATCGTTACCACTCCACCGTTTACTCTAACATTGACTCCAGCATCAGTGCGACTTGATAATACCAAATTGTGGTCATTGTCATTTTTGTCAATCCATTTATGGCTTTGAAATACACGAATTAATTCACCTTGTACAGTTTTGACATCTGGCTGAATCTGGCTACCGTGAAATCCACTGCCTAAGTATCCAATTCTGAAGGCGAGTTTCACAGTCTCGCCGGTCAATTTTCCACCTCAAAGTTCACGTGTTAGCATTTCAACAGCATCATCCTTGCCGTATCCAAGACCACCAACTGCCCAAACTAATGCCTGTTGAAGCCAAGGTTGAACCATTGGGTTTTGCTTACTTGGGTCCATCACTTCAATTGCATCAACAATATTTCTGCTTGCGTTGAAAAGAATTTCATCAACAGGAATATCTTCAAGTTCAAGGCGTCTAGCATAGCGTTGGAATTCTTTGACTGCTACAGGAATACGTCGACATTCAAGTGCAAAGGATGCAAAGTCGCCAATATATTCCATATTCTCTTCATCAAGTTCCATCGCTTTTTTGTACATCATCATAATTTTACGACCAGGAATAACATCCTCTTGCGCCTCTGAGTTCTTCATATTTGCAAATTCAGCATACATATGGTGCACTTGTGCGTTGTCAGAATTACTGGACAACTTAGATTCAAGGTATTCAATAGCACCATCAAGGTCTCCTTGATTGAACAAATCAATGGCAGTTTGTAATAATTCATCGCTCATAATAGCATCTCCAATAAGTCATGTGAAGGGCTTGAGGTTCTTCAATGACTCGCTCTAAACTGCTGGTAATTATTCTGCTTTTGGTTGAGTTAATGAATCTTTTAAATCAGATAATAGGCTTGACGAAGAATGTTTTTTGTGCATTTCATCAACCAACATTTTAGTCTTTTCATAATTGCGGATAGAATAGAAACAGTTCTTAGGATCTGCCATTACCTTGGTAACAGTTCGTTGGTATGAGAGTAGTCCCACAATGCTACGAATCCAGGACTTTCCAGCTGCAGTAGCAGGAGAATCAGAATCACTCTCACCAGTACCTGGAAGAGTCGCACCTGCGCCAATTCCAATAGTTTCTTCCGCCATACCAACACCGGTATCCGTTAGAATAGTAATAGTTGAAAACCCTAATAGTACTCCCAATGGCTTTCTATCTTCCATTACCTCGGAGATTCTATCGTAAAGAATTCTTCTCCTTGAGTGAGATAATAAGAATCGGTGTTGAAAAATAACAGCATCGGAAGTAACGGCATAGTTGAAACTCTTCTGATAATAATATGTCAATCCCCAAAACATTGATACAAATATGATTCCAAAAATAGTATAATCATAAACATCTGGTAAGAATCCACCAATTGAATCATCCATAAAAATGCCAGTTACCCACTCTAGAAGTTTGTCTATTTTGAGAATAATCGGTGCAAATGTAGCAAGCAATAGCCAAGTAGTAACCCATCCACTGGACGTAGACATATTCATCATTCGGTTTATCCATGCTACTGTGAGCATTACGAATACAAATCCGAAAGGCACAGAGTTCTCACCCATTGTAATTATTGCAATAATGAATTTTGCCAGTCCACTTGCATCCCCCATAACCGCATCGTGGTGGTCAAACAGTAAGTGTACTCCAAGTACTATTAGACCCAAAATATACATTCCAATGAATGCAAAAGCACTCGGCTGTTTTGTCAGTAAGATTTCCTCTCCTTCGATAGTTCTAAATTTAGCGGCCAATTTTTTTTGCTTAATATCATCACTATTTTCAGCACTTGTTTTGTCGGTACTAGCAACTTCTTCATTTAGTTCTTCAACAACTTCATCCATTTCTTCTTCAGACATAGCAACGCCTCTAAAATGGGTTTGGTATGCCGGAAGACATGAACCTTTTGCCATATTTATTCATTTTTCAATGAAGCAAGCCCCAAGAATGTTCAGCATTCCCTCTTGCCCACTCGTATTCAGACTCGGTTCTAACTCCATTTTCATCCCGAATTATCATTTTATTCAGTTTGAGAGGATATTCATTGTAGGTTAGGTGAGATTGCAAACCCCCCCTAGTCGGTTGGTCAAAAGTCCAATTTGCTCTTTCAATTGCCTGCACTTGTAATTTGATATCAGTTCTACCATTATGCATATGAATCTCAAAAATAGGTAATGGAGCACCGGGGAAATGTGCATGTTTGCCTTCACATTCTTTTCCAGCCTTTTTGGTCACAGTTACCTTTGTGAATTTCTCAGTTCGCTTATTCTTTGCATCATGGAATAGGCCACCTTGGCTCAGTGCAATATGTCCAATGTCTCTTTTTTTCCATGGTCTGTTATCTCTAGCACTTACTGTTAATGATGCATGAGGGATGAACCAATCGATATACGAGCCATCATCCAAGTGCAATACTCCCCAATACCATGGAACGGATGGAGCCTGAACGCATACTTTTTGGAAATACGCAGTCCCTGATACTTGTTCGTCATCCAATGTTCCAGATACTTTTGTTCCATGTAGGCGGAGAATATCATATCCCATATTGGCAGCATAAGTTGCACTTGCTCTTCTTGCAGTAGACATTGCTTGATTCCATGGAGTTAACTTTAGCTTGAAATCAGTGGGTACATTCCCTCCCCGCATTTCTTTATCGCTTACTAAATTAATCCAAAATTCACTAAGATCTGATTTCAAACCCATCGATAGATCATCACCTAGCAATGGAATAACAGCCCCACCACCTTGGCCAGTATTTGCATCATCGCTCAATGGCCACTGCGGGTGAGTATCAGGTATTGCAATCATTTTGCAAATCCTTTTGATTATAGGTTCATGCATCTGTTTCCCGTCAAACCACCATGCACAGACCATTCCATCCAGTGCAATCGCTCCATCATCATCAAAACCAGGTCTTCCCTTTGGAGTCCAAGGGCTTCCATTTACATCGACGATTGCATTGTCCTTTGTAGACCAAAGCACCATCAATTGTTTTCCGCTTGGATTACCTTCATGGTCATCCAACATCACTAGCCACCACCACCAATCCCAAGTGAGATGCTGCAGTGGAGGTCTTTCTTGTAAATTCCACATCCGTGACAAATCGCCACTAAAAGTGGGCATATCTTCACTCATTCAATTTCCTTCCCTTTGAAAATTGCAGAACCAACTAACCATAGAATTAATGCTTGGAATAATAATACAACTGTAGAAACTACAATTGTTGCTATTGGACTAATTCCTAAACCTGTATCAGATGAAAAGGCACTCAAGGCATCTGCACCTTCAATTGAATTACTCCAATAGCCGCCAGCACCATGTCCACCACCCCATAACCCCATGTTGATGAATAGATTCATGTTGGGCCAAACAACCAAAGATGCAGCATCAATAATATTTAGAGACCAGCCAATAACAGAAAATCTGAGGATTGATGCCGTTGGGGCATTAAAGGATAGAATTGCCATACCTAATTCCCAAGCAGCAAATGGTAGAGCGAGTACAATACCACGCTTCCATAGAGTTCCAAGTGCACAGAATAGCATTCCATAAACCAATGTTGCTAACATTGTTGCGAATATTATAGCCATCCACATTCCAAGGTCTGCAAATCTGAAAAAGCTATCACCTGGGCCAGCAAAGCCAGAAATAATTCCGACTATCAGCCCCATAGCAATGATATATGGCCATACAACTCCCAAATATCCAACAATTCTTCCAAGGAATACATCACGTCTAGCAATTGGTTTTGCCAACATGAAATGCATAGTTGAATTCTCCATTTCTTCGCGAATCAAACCCGTTGCTAAGAATAAAGGTAGGAAAATACCTAGTAAGAATACGAATCCCATTTTGCCGATTGCTAACAAGAATGCCCGATGAATAGCCTCTTTAGCATATTTTTCTTCATCAGGGTCTTCATCAACGAGTCTATCACTATCTGGTTCAGCCCATTTCCCCTGCATTTCATTATAATCTAGGATAATATCACATTCAACATTATTCCTATTATTATCTTTTTGACTCTGAGTTGAATCGGACAGTCGACAATCTCCGTCATCATCATAACCTACAGTAGTATCTCCCTTTGCAGATAAATCCCAATCGAAGTCATCTTCGTTGATCCATTTTTCAGGAGGGTCAGGGGCAATCGGAGGGGTGAATGTTCCAGGGTGAGAGTCTGGGTTCTCGGGGTCTGTTCCATATATTCTCTCTTGACCAGTCGGATATCCATCACCATCCCAATCAATTGAGTCACCATCGTTGTCAATGGCTTCAATATCTTGTTGCATCGAATCAACATAGAACAATACGACAATGAATATTGCAATAAATCCAACACCCAATATTACCCAAGTAGATAGTTTGGTGCGATATTGCCTCATAGTAAATTCTGCAACAGCACCGAGTTTTCTATCCAATGCCCTAAACACATTATCTTTTTTTGGTGTGGAGATCATCTAGACAGACCTCCGGTTAGGTAATTCAATATTGATTCTAAATCGTCATCCGGATTATCAATTGAAGAGACTTTATGCCCATTACTCACAATTAAAGCAGGCAATTCTCTATGAACTTCATTTAGATTATGGGTTTGAATTTGTAGATTATTTCCACTAGGGAAACTGATGCCATAGACAGCGTTATTGTTGATGATATCCTTGGCTAATTCCTTTGGATTTTCGCAACCAATGCTGATGGTATGTGGTATGTTATCCATTTTCTCTCTGATTGCATGAAGATTTCCTAATGCGAGTAAGCGCCCATTATGGAGAATCACTATTTGTTCGGTAATTCGTTCAATTTCATGTAGGATGTGGCTACTGACCAAAACGGTACGGCCCATTTTTCCTAACTCCCTAATTACATTCATTATCGTAGTCCGGGCGAGAGGGTCACAGCCTTGTAACGGTTCATCTAATACAATTAAATCAGGATCATTTACCAATGCATGGGCAATCTTTACCCTTTGTCGCATTCCCTTTGAATAGCGCCCGAGTTGCTTATGCGCAACATCGGTTAACCCGACAAACTTTAGCACTCTGTCAGCTTCATCTTTCGCTTCTTCTCTGGTCAACCCGTTCAATCTAGCAAACAGTGATACAAATCCATGGGCAGTCATCCAATCGTGCATTTTCTCATGCTCTGGAACGAAACCTACTCTCGCATATGGAGCAGGATTCTTCCATGGATCTGTGCCGAATAGTTTCACTTTTCCACTCGAAGGCTTCAATTTGCCCATTAACAGATTGAACAGTGTTGATTTACCAGCACCATTAGTGCCT
The DNA here is from genome assembly GCA_009937205.1 of Methanobacteriota archaeon. Lineage (GTDB taxonomy): Archaea > Thermoplasmatota > Poseidoniia > Poseidoniales > Poseidoniaceae > MGIIa-L1. The sequence continues at coordinate 22,805 of JAACCR010000026.1, forward strand.
AATATTCCTGTAACTCCACCGGATAATGCGAGAGTGATTTCAGATAATGCGTGAATTTTCCCATATGTTTTGGAGACATTTTCAAGCAGTACCACTGGTGCAGTGATATTTGGAGCCCATTGTTGGGTTTGTCCTTCTCCGACCTGTTGAAGATCCGGCATCATTCTCTAGTCACCTCCATAGATGAAACGCGACTACTCAACACATACAGTGCGATTGCATTCATTACAATTAACGATGCTAGTGACCAAGTCCAAGAATACTGGTCATAGGTGGGTTGAGTCCTCACTAGTGTTTGGCCAACATGAGCCAAACAATCGTATGGTGATAGAAGATATAGTATCTCACGATCAAATAAATTCTTTACAATTATCGCTAATGTTTTAGTTCCCAAAATAATGGCTAGTAATCCAATTCCAGGGAAGAATTTACCTTTTGATACACTAGAAAGAGATAATCCTATGCTGGTATAGGTTATGATTAACAGGACACTACCCATCAAGGCGCCGAGGAAAAGTGGAAATGTATCAATAATCCATGCCCAGCCCCGGCCAAAGACCATTATCTCCGTAAGATAGTACAGGAATAGAGTGAATATGATAATTATGGCTTGAATAAATGCAACAGAGGCATACTTCATTCCGATATAATCAAAACGGTTTATCGGCCTAGAGAAGTAGAGTGCAGAAGTTCCATGAAGTCGGTCCTCGGAAATGACTCCGCCGACTAATAGGGCTGCTACTATCGGGTAATACATCACATTGCGTGGGAAAAATCCGAGTACGTGACCGTAGAGGTTGTCTCTGTTTACACCCCACATTGAATGGAATTCAGAATCTCCAATTAACGATGAAAGTAAAGTTAGTGCAGCATCCGATAGTGATGCAAAGAATACAAGAACTAAGAAAATTCTTGTTGGAACGCCCCATGGTCGATGACCTTTTTTGAAGATACCAAGAATATGATGGCGTAGTATTGCCCAATTACGCATCCATCTAGGATTTAATTCACCTCTCCATGGCTCATAATTTTGCTGGAATATTTCACCCGAGCCAGTTGGGCCAATGGATGCCATTTCAGAAATATCTTCATCCCCTTCACTTGAACCCCAAGCAGTATCCATCCGTGCTTGGCCAGTCACAGGCGTTTCTGCAGTAGCCATCTGTGTCTCAACAGGTTCAACTTGTTGCACTTGCTGCGGAGTGGGTAGAATTGGTGCCTGAGGTACAATTGCGATTGGCTGAGGTTGAGGGAGAGGTTGTGGTACAATTGCGATTGGCTGAGGTTGGGGCACATTTCCTTCATCTTCGCTCATGAAGCCCCACCCCCCATGTGCCCTGGAGCATCTACCTTTCTCGCGTGAACCGGATGGCTGAACAAGTCTTCACTACTTTTCACATCGTAGCCCAAGTTTTCCATTATTACGAGAAATAAGTCTTCGAGTGATGCTTCATACTCATGCATTCTTCTTATCTGAGCCCCTACTTGAGAAGCGCACAACAATATTTCACTGGTTAATTCTTCGGATTCATGAGCGATTCTCATTACTCGCCCCTCACGTCTAACCCGCATTCCCTGTTGAACCATTGCAGCCTCAAGTTTAGATGCCCCACCCCAAACGTGAATTTCAATTTCTCGATCAATTGCTTTTAAGTCCTCAATACGTCCTTGCGCTGCTAGTTTACCCTTGTGCAATAATACGATGTCATCGCATACTCTTTCAACATCATCCATTAAATGTGATGCCATCAATACTGAACGATCACCTTGCTTGACAGTATTGATTAAGGTATCAATCATAAATTCACGAGCAGTAGAATCTAACCCATTACTAGGCTCATCAGCAATGATTAATTCAGGGTCATGGATTATTGCACAGGCTAATTTAGTTGCTTGTTTCATACCGGTTGAAAATGATTTAATCTCTCTATATCTTTGTTCTCCAAGACCTACGTATTGCAATGATGCATGAGCCCGTTGTAATGCTACAACTGGATTCATTCCAAGCAGTTCGCCTGAGTATCTAACTTGATTTATTGCATCCATTTCGGGATTCAATGCGTCATATTCGGGCATGTATCCGATCCTTGCACGAATAGCAGCACCCTCTGTTCTGATGTCGTGCCCAAGAACAGTTCCCTCACCAGAAGTTGCTTGTATTAAGCCCAATATTGTTTTCAAAAAGGTCGATTTACCAGCTCCATTAGGTCCTAGAAGACCCGTTGCTCCCTTTTTGACATCTAAATTAAGGTTTTCAAGAGCCATATGAGGTCCATAGAATTTTGATAAATTCTGAGTTTGGATGATGCGCTCCTGTTCCAAACAGTTCCCCTCAATTATGTGAGGGCAAAGACGCCCTTTCAATGCTTGCGCGTTAAGAGCAGTTTATCGTAGCACTGATAGGAACTTTGATTCAAACGGTTTCACGTAATCCGCCACGTGTTTTTATCGCAATTCCTTTCTTGAAAGTTGCAAAATCTTCAGAGTTACAATTTGAAATACCATGTCCAAGTAATTCACCCTTTTTATTAACGATAAGACATGTTCTTCCAGGTGTAATCCATGGGTCTGTCGCCAAAACGAATCCATGGAATACATTTCTTCCCTTACGAACGAATGGTTCAGCATCATCATTAACAACGACCCATGCAGGTCCTTCTCCAATGTAATTCCAAGCCTGTGTAGTCTCAAATTTAGAAGGGCATTCTCGCCTTCTATGACTGTGCAATTCTACAGCACCATCATCGGTCAATGAGATGCCACCATCAGTTAATCTCGGGCTCAAGATATGTTTTCCAGAAGATGACATTGCATTTTTTATTCTGCCATTCCGATTGATGACAAAACTAGCATCCTGCATTAGTTCTCTAGCAAGTCCATATTCAACATTAAGGAGGACTGTCATTTTGTCGCTAACATGCCGGCAGCGTACTTTATTGGTGGCAATTAGCCTTCCTTCGGAGTCTAGAGGAATTCCACTGGCATCCTCATCGGTAATCGTTTTTATTACCCCGGCTTCAACAAGAGCCTCCATACATCTAGCTTGTATCCCATCTCCTTCCAAATCACAAAGTATAATCCTTCTATCGCCCAATTCAAATCGTTCTAATTCCCTTCTCATCCAAGATAAATCTGGCTTTCTTCGCCAAATCCAATCAGGCCCAGTTACGTGTGAAAATGGATTCAAATCTTCCATACTGTATGGCAATAATCCAAGAGGTGTCAAAATCATTACTTCCATCCCCTCAGCATGATGGGTTAGTCGAGTCATTAAGTCACTGCATCTTTCTCGCCAAGGACCTGGGCGTCCATGGAAAATAAGGACATCTCCCGAACCATTTCCTGCAGGCTCAGGGGCTCTCCAACGAGACGTTAATTGCCTTCTTGCTTCAATAATGTGAGGGCGGAAATATGTGTCTTCTCCCCCCCAAGACACACCTCCCTTTTTTGGGGATTCTTGGGATCCAATTATCCAGTCCCAAGCGTGTTCCCACGAGCCTCTAGACGAATCTCTATCTCTCGCTGCGGCTCGATCTGTAATCGCTAATTCTTCAAGGTCAATTACTGATAATCCTGCCTTATTTGGGTTTGTTATAATCCATAAAAAAGCCTCACGTAATGCTGGATGCTGATGACTGCGCCTTTCAGCGAGCCTCCATATTGTTCCATCTCTAATCGCTTGCTTACATCTCGATAATTCTGCGAGTGTGACTTCTAAATTATACCGAGCTAGGACCTTAATCTGTTCATCAGAATCTAAATCCCTAATCTCTTGTGGAGAACGATATGCAATACAAGGCATAGTGACTGGCCAATCTACTAGATTAGCTAATTTTTCAGTACCCCATGGAGTTAGAAGCCTACCATCTTTTGCAAATAATGCGTATGCTGCTGAATCAAATAAATCAGCACCTAGTGCGATAGACATTGGGAAGAGCATAGGATGCCCACAACCGAACATGTGAACAGGACGGTTTGGTGGCAGATAAGGTAGTGTTGAGAGCATAATTTTTGCATAATCTTTGTACATATGTTGTTCCATTACTGGAACAATACCGCCGATTGGATGTATGGAAAAATTATGTTTTGCCATTTTTTGAGCAGATGATTTTCTCAGTTCGTTAAACAATCCGCCTTGAATTGGTCCATTTATCATTGTACTTCCAGCACTTTCAATACTGATTTGCGCCCTTGTATCTGTTTCCAATACCGCACTCTCAACCTCTTGTTCAGTCATATCAGGTCTGGGGAAAACATCTAACATTGTAGCAATATCAACTCCTATACTTTTTTGGAATTCAACAATTTCCTCGACTCCAACTTCTACATCTCCATAAATATATGATTGGAAAGTACCGGAATCAGTCATTATTACTCCAGGGAAATCAATCAATGAATGAACGCCATCTTTGATTGCTCGTTCCTTCAAATGCTCATGTTTCCAGATGATATATGAGTTGGTAATTAGGGCTGAAATACCGTATCTATCCCACATTTCACGCGGTTCTATTGTTCTAATATTTGGATTGATTACGGGTAATAGGGCTGGAGTTTCTAATATGCCATGGCTGGTATGTAATCGTCCTAAACGGGCCCTCCCATCGCGATTTGTTACTTCAAACAAGCCAATATCTTGTTCTCGACAAGGCTCAGGATCATCACGTACCCCCTCTTGCCAAGCGCTCATAATTTTGGGCGGTGGTCTATCGGTCTTGAAGCCCTCGCTTATGTAAAATCAATAAATACCTAATTTACAGGCCAATAAGACTGCCATTTTCTCTTCAATATGGCGTAGATGCCCGGATACTGTGACGCGAGCAATGCCCATTGCATCGGCAACTTCACCAGTTTTGATACGCGAATCCTTTTCGTAGAATCCCATTTCCCAAGCGGTATTGAATACCTGTAATTGCTTATCTGTCAAATCAGTACCATTGAGGTTATTTTCCTCAACCGGCATTACAACAGAAATCTTGCAACGCGAATTCCATTTTTTGAAACCATTTACTATTTTGGTGATGCCGTCAGGAGTTCCTCGTAGAATTAGAAGGCTACCAGTGCGGCCAACTTTAGAACCCGAGACAACATATGCATCGGAAACAGCACCACCAATTTTTATTGTCTCATGAGTATTGCGAATAATTACGCAGTGGATTTCTTTCCCACCAACAATTTGCATGTGTATATGTTGGTGTAACTTGAGGAAAGGAATTTCATCAATTTCAGAGAGTTGAACTCCTTTAGCCAACTCAATTTCTACCATTTGGTGTAGACATTGATTCTCGTAGTCTCTATACACGACTCCCATAAAGGTCATGTTAGAGATTCTCGTAATCTGTTCCTTAAATTCAGTGTTCATTAGAGTTGCGCCTTCATACTCAACTCGCACTTCGCGCATGGCTTTATTATGCACCTTGCATATTTAATTGTTAATGCGTTTTTCAATTATTCTAATTTATCGAGTCCCCATAATTAATCAAATAAAGGTCACAGAACCATGCGCTAAAATGAATTCTCTTCCTAATTCATCAAAGGTTTCTAATAAATTCGCCGAAAAACGAACACGATGTACTTCAGCATCCGATTCAAGGTCATTCTTGATTCCGTCGAGTGTTGCGGGGGCTGCTCCACAAGAAATACAGGCTCCAGTCAAATCTAAAACTAGATCAATTAAAGGCTTCTCACTGACATCAGTAATCACATCAATTGAACTTACACTAATGCCTCCTCCATGTCCATCAAGTGCGGCTCTAACCTCTCCAAGACGTGACAAAATCGCTGGAACTAAATCATCATTCTCGAGTAGTGTCAATAGTGAAGTGTTGCGCAAACGGGATTCTTCAACTGGGTCGGTTGATTCTGCAACTCTTTTTGAGGCTTCTTCCTGCAGTGCAATTTTTGCTTCAGCAGCGTACTTTGCTACTAAATCCTCAACGGTCATATCGCTTCGTCAGTCAACTGCCATTTCAAGCCTCGCATTGTGATTTTAATCAGCAAAATAATGCACATTTAGTGGATAATAAGTGAAAAATGTAGGTATATTCCACTACGAGATTAACGTGATTTTATTTTTAACTGTGTAGTTCCTGATTACACTTCTTGATAAAGGGGTGACGAGAGGCAAGAACAGTGAGAGTCATGTCGGAAGAGATACTCAAGATTTCAAACATACATGTAAGTGTTGAAGAAACTGAAATCATCAAGGGTTTGTCCTTGACAATAAACAAAGGTGAAGTCCACGCAATAATGGGTAGAAATGGTTCCGGGAAATCGACACTTGCAAATGTTTTGATGGGTCATCCTGCATACCAAATCACCAGTGGCGAAATCACTTACTATAATCAACCACTAGAAGAATTAGAAGTTTACGAGAGAGCAAGAGCAGGTATGTTCTTGTCATTTCAATATCCATCAGTATTACCTGGGGTAAAAGTTGGTACTTTTTTGAAGAAATCAATTGAAGCGGTTAGAGGAGAGCCAGTTAAGCAAAAAGATTTCAGAAATCAACTCAAGGCGGCAATGGCATTACTTGATATGGATCGTTCGTTCTGGTCAAGATATGTTAACGACGGATTTAGCGGTGGAGAAAAGAAGCGGTTAGAAATTCTCCAATTAGTTCTTCTTCAACCATCCTTGGCAATACTCGATGAAACCGATTCAGGACTTGATATCGATGCGCTAAAAATTGTTTCTAAGGGGATCAATCAAGTTGTACCGCAGGCAGGGTGTATAGTAATTACACATTATCAAAGACTACTAGAGCATGTCAAAGCAGATTGTGTACATGTCATGATAGACGGTAGAATTGTCAAATCTGGTGGCCCGGATTTAGCACATAAACTAGAAGATCAAGGATATGATTGGCTTGAAGTGGATGCATAAGAGGTGATTAGATGAGTGATGAAGCAAGAGAGATAGTTGGAGATTACCGATACGGATTCCATGATGAAGAAAATTCAACAATTCGTTTTGATAACGGATTATCTGAGCAAGTTGTAAGAGATATCTCTGCAATAAAGAATGAACCGGAATGGATGACTGATATTAGAGTGAAAGCATATCACCATTTTGTTGAGAGAGAAATGCCTAAATGGGGTAACCCTGAAGTTTTGAAAAACATTGATTTTGAAGCGATAACATACTTCTTACGTTCCACCAATGCAACCAAAGATGATTGGAAAGATGTTCCTGAGGATATTCAAAACACATTTGACAAAGTGGGATTAAGGGAGGCTGAGGGTACATGGCTCGGCGGAATTACTGCGCAATATGATTCAGAAGCAGTATACCATTCAATTCGTGAAGACCTTGAATCACAAGGTGTGATTTTCCTCGATATGGATAGTGGACTTAGGGAACATCCAGAACTTGTGAAGAAATATTTTGGTAAAGTAGTACCACACAGTGATAACAAATTCGCAGCCCTAAATACAGCAGTTTGGTCTGGAGGTTCATTCCTTTACATTCCAAAAGGAGTCCATGTAGAAATGCCAGTACAAGCATATTTCAGAATTAACGCTGAGAATATGGGTCAGTTTGAGCGAACATTGATCTTAGCTGATGAAGGCTCTAGTGTGCACTATATTGAAGGATGTACTGCACCATCATATTCCTCAACTGCTCTACACTCTGCAGTAGTTGAACTGATTGCAATGGATGGAGCAAAAATAAGATATTCAACAATTCAAAATTGGTCAAACAATGTTCTAAATCTCGTGACAAAAAGAGCTCATGCAATGAAGAACTCAACTGTTGAATGGATTGATTCCAACATTGGGTCAGGATTGACAATGAAATATCCAGCAATTCTTCTCAAGGGTGAAGGTTCACACGCAGAAGTTGTTTCAGTAGCTTATGCTGGAAAAGAGCAGCACCAAGATACTGGTGCAAAAGTGCACCACTTGGCAGCGAATACGACCTCAAACATAATTTCAAAATCAATTAGCAAAGATGGAGGGCGCTCAACATACAGAGGAATGTTACAAGTTATGCCAAAGGCGCATAATTGTCGCAGTAAGATTGTATGTGATGCCCTAATGCTAGACCCGGATTCACGCTCAGACACATATCCAACAATGGAAATTGGTAATTCTAGTGCAGATCTAGAGCACGAAGCAAGTGTTAGTAAAGTTTCAGGAGATCAGTTGTTTTATCTAATGAGCAGAGGATTCAGTGAACAAGAGGCAATGGGACTAATCGTCAATGGATTCTTTGAACCATTTACTAGAGAATTACCTTCTGATTATGCTGTTGAAATGAACAAGTTACTCAATATCAAAATGGAGGGTTCAATTGGTTGAGTTATATCGACATGTCCCCCCCTCCGCGTGCTAAGCATTTGTGGAGATACACGCCGTGGCCAAGAATCAAACCGCAAGAAGGTGTGCCAGTAGCTGACAAAATATTATTCTCTCTCGATGGGGATATTGCTTTGCAATCAGGTGCACCAAGGGCGGTATTGGAATCTGATATAGCGCGAGTCTTTTTGAGTGAAATCGGTGGTTCATCACATACATTGCATATCGATGGTGATTTCGGCCTAATACATATTCAGGCAAAGGCAAGTGGGCATGTAGCAGCAGGACATTTACATATTGAATGCAAAGGAAGTGCTACGGTTATTCTTCATCTAACAGGTGAAGCAGATTGGAGCGGATTATACGTGAGTGGGGAAGTCGCAGATAATTGTAAACTGGCCTATGGTTTTATCAATGAACTATCTAATGATTGTAAATTCTTACATTGTGAAGATTGGGTAGTTGGAAGAGATTCAGTAATGGAAATTGCTGCACTAAGCGTTGGTGGATTCCGTTGTAAAAGTGATGTTAGAACTGCATTAATTGGAAGTGGAGGGTCTTTGAAACAAGCAGTTACTGTCCACGGACTTGGTGCAAGACACATTGACAATCATATTGAAATTAATCATAAAGTTGCTAACTGTAATTCTAAACTAGTGATAAATTCAGCCTGTGCTGGTTCTAGTAGATCTATTGCTACAGGACTTCTCAAAGTTGCTGAAGGTGCCAATGGGACAGATGCAGGACAAGTATTCCGCAATTTATTATTGAGCGATAAAGCAAGAGCAGATTCAATTCCAGAACTTGAGGTTTTAGCTGATGAAGTAAAGGCTGCTCATGGTGCTGCAAGTTCACCTGTAAATCCAGAACAACTTCATTATTTGATGAGCAGAGGTCATTCCCCACAACAAGCAGAGACTTTGATAGTCGAAGGTTTCCTAATCGATGCTTTTTCTAATCTAGGAGATTCAGATTTAAAAGATGTCTTAGCAACACGAATGACCGTACACTTAGAATGTGAATTAAAGAGGTGAGAAAGTTGTCATTAAAGGATGATTTTCCTATATTGTCAAGAGAGGTCAATGGCCATCCTCTTATTTATTTAGACAATGCTGCAACAACTCAAAAACCACAAGTTGTCATAGATGCAATGTCTCAATATTACTCTAATTCAAATGCAAATGTTCACAGAGCAGTGCACACTCTTGCAGGTGAAGCAACCGAAGGATATGAGGATTGTAGACGCTGGATAAAAAGTTGGTTCAATGCTGAAAAAGCAATACTGACAAGCGGAACTACAGAAGCAATGAATTTGGTTGCCCATGGGTGGGGCAGAGCAAATCTACAGCCAGGAGATGTCATTGTTCTAACAGAAATGGAACATCATTCAGATATTGTTCCTTGGCAAATATTATCTGAAGAAAGAGGAATTGAAATTAGATTTGTCCCAGTCTTGGATGATTTTACACTGGATATGGAAGCATATGCCGTATCTTTAGAAAATGCCAAATTAGTTTGTGTTGTTCATACATCAAATGTTCTTGGGGTTAGAAATTCAGTTGATGAATTAATTTCTCTAGCCCATAAGGCAGGTGCTAAGATATTAATCGATGCAGCTCAAGCAGTTCCGCACGATAAGATCGATTTTGAACAATTTAACGCAGATTTTATGGCTTTTAGTGCTCACAAAATGTGTGGTCCAACTGGAATTGGCGCTCTTTTGGTTAAAAATGATGCATTTGAACAAATGCAACCATTCATGGGTGGTGGCGATATGATAGAGTCTGTCACAACTTCAGGTTCAACTTATCAAACCAATGAGCACAAATTTGAAGCGGGTACACCAAAAATTGCTGAGGCTGTTGGGTGGTCAGCAGCATTTGAATGGATGTCAGCAATTGATTTGCCTGCACACCATGAAAGATTATTGAACATTGCAAAGTGGACTGCAGATCAGTTAAGGGAAATTGGATTCACAGTTTATGGACGTCATCAAAGTGGTGACGCAGCAGTTGTTTCATTCCTTCATCCAATCATACATAGCGAAGACTTTGCACGATTCTTAGATGCAAAAGGTTTCGCGGTTAGAACCGGTCACCATTGTGCACAACCTTTGCTCAACCGCCTAGGTATTAGTGGGACAATCAGGGCATCTTTCTATCTTTACAATACTCGGCAGGAAGCCGAAAAATTCATTGAAACTGTGCGATATATTGTGGGGAAATTTGCATGAACTATCCACAAGCATTACAGGAATTAATCGATGAGTTCGCTGAGATTGAAGACAAAATGGAAATCTTAGAATATGTATATGATTTATCTGATGAAGTGGTTGAGTTTCCAATCGCTAAGTGGAATGAAAAAACAAGGATAATGGGTTGTCAATCTGAAGCCCATTTAGAGGTAGTAGTAGTTGATGAAATCGTTGAACTACGCTCTGGTGCAGATGCTAAAATAGTTCAAGGAATGATGGGCATTATTACAATCGCAATCAATGGAAGAAAAGCGGAAGATGTTTTACAATTAAAACCAGATTTTGCACAGGAAATGGGCATCCTAAATTCACTATCACCAAGCCGTTCTAACGGCTTCCGAAACATTTTTGACAAAGTGATGGCAGAGATTAGAATGAAACAATGAGGTGTAATTATGGTTTCCAAAGAAGATGTATTAACCCAGCTAGATGATGTATTAGATCCAGAAATGGAGATTTCTATAGTACAATTGGGTCTGGTCTACGATGTTCGGTTTGAACAAAAAGATGGCGTTACACATGCTGAAATTGATATGACACTAACTAGCCCTGGGTGCCCAGTAGCGCCAGAAATAATGGCTGCAGCCCACGTTGCTGCTATTTCAACAGATGGAGTAGAAAGCGTTCATATCAATTTGATTTGGACTCCACGATGGGATCCAAAAGTACATGCTTCAGATGATGCTAAATTCGATATGGGGATTTGGGAATAATTATCGCTTCACGATAATAGTCAGTACATCTCCATCTTTTAGCAAATGGTCCAAGCCAACTCTTTGCCAGTCAAATTTAGCACTTGGTCCTTTGACCTTGGCAAATCTAAACTTACGAACGAAATCTCTATGCAATTTATTACAAATTTGTCTTACAGTTGAATCGTCTTTGACGATCAAAGGCTCTTCCATATCAGCATCCTCTCCCTGAGGTTTGAGAAATACTCTCATGAACCCCAGGTTATCATAAATGAAATCCTTCAACTCTTCAAGACCAGTTCCTTTGAACGCTGAGATATTCATTACCGGCCAATCTTTAGGTAAAGTCTCTCTTGCGATTTGTAATTCTTCATCGGTAGCAATATCGATTTTATTGATTGTAACAACCGCTTTTTCATAGATCCGATTCTCTGCTAAACAATCAACAATTTGCTCAGCAGTAGTATTGTTTCTTAGCGTTACAATTGCAGAAGTGTAACCGAATGAACGAATGATATCACCCATTTCTTCAGGTGATAGGTGTGTTTGTTCAACAGTAGTTCTAACATCAATACCACCTCTTAATGTTCTCTTAATGAATACAGGAGGCCTAGATTCATTGAGTCTTAGTCCAGCATTATGTAATTCTCGATGTAGAACATCAAAGTGAGCATTTTGGAATGGGTCAACAATATACAATACCATGTCAGCACTTCTGATAACGTTGAGAATTTCTCTTCCTCGACCTTTACCTTCCGCTGCACCTTTGATTAGACCAGGTAAATCTAAAATCTGAATTTTTGCTCCACGGTGTTCCATAACCCCTGGAATACAAGTCAAAGTGGTAAATGCGTATCCGGCAACTTCTGAATGAGCATCGGTAACCTGAGATATCAAGGTTGATTTTCCTACTGATGGGAATCCAACCAATGCAACAGTAGCATCTCCTGACTTTTTAATTTCAAAACCTTTGCCGCCACCACTGGCTTTTGAATGGGCATGGGCTTTTTCTTCCTTGATTTTTAATTGAGCGATTTTGGCCTTTAATTTACCAATGTGGGCATTAGTGGCCTTGTTTTTTTGGGTCTTGTCAATTTCTACTCTGATTAAATCAATCTGCTCTTTAATCGTCGCCATTCAACACCCTCCCCACCGAAGGGGCGCAACAACCATTCTTCAATGCTATTACAACTCAAGCCCTCATTTATTACAATAATTTACATTTTTGGATATTGAGATTCCAACCTTTAGCCGATTAACTGAAACAGAATCACAGTTTGGAGTAATCCATGGGGATAGAGATGGTGCTACTATTGGTCGACATTCCATGTCTTGAAAAAATCCTCTCATCCACTTGGAAAGACCTCTATAACGGCCTTGAAAAGGGTAGTCTGCGAGAAGAGCGGCCTACCCAAGATGAGCAATTAAAATCTATATTTGCCATCGATGCTGAGGCAGAAATCCTTGACTGGATGGATGAAAGCGCTAGGGAACAAACAATTGAGCAATCTCAATCGGTGAAAACAAATCTGCAAACAATCACAAATGGTGAAGATGGCCTACTAAAAATAATGCATTGGGCTAGTCCAGGTGCGTGGGAAGTTTGGGAAGGACGTGCTTTCCTTTACCTTGAAATGGCTCTTGGAGAATCAGTAAACCATGTTGAAGACTTGTACACACAATGGCTTTGGGATAATGTTTGCCAAAAACTAAACGGCTATCCGGCAGCAGAATTTGCTTCTAATGTCTGTCTAGACTGGATGGACAGGCGCAAACAATTGGGCGAAACCCTTGATGAAAATTTAGATCCAAAAATAATACCAACATATCAAGCCCACGAATCGGCCAGTACCAAATTGGTCCACGCCATTACTCGCTGGCAAACCGAACCAGGTATTGTTGGAATATTGGGCAGAGAGCATCTTGATGCCCCGAAATGGGGTCATGGAGAGATGAATTTACGCCAATATTTGCAATCTTAACAAGCGTGGGGTTCAAAATCCTCCGCCGCTGCGCCCTAATTGATGTCAGACGATATTCCGCTCGATGATGAAGTCGCAGATGATGAAATACCAGTTGTTTCAGAAGATGGTGAAACATACGAAGTTACTGATGAAGGCGTAGTTGAAGAAATTCTTGATCCATTACACGAGGCTATTCAACGAGCAGAGAAAGCTGAAAAAGAAATCGCTTACAAAGAGGCAGAGACTCAAAATGTCAGAAAGCGTATGCTGACCGAAAAATCTGATGCTATCAAATATGGTGGAATGGGAATGGCTCGCCGTATGCTGACAATACTAGCCGATGTCGATAGAGCACTTTCAACACTTTCTGAGGATGATGAAACAGCAGTAGCCCAAGGTTTGCGCTTACTAAGGAATAAGATGTGGCGTGAATTGGAAGCAGATGGTGTAAAGGCAATAGAAGCCAAAGGGAAAACATTTGATCCATCAAAGATGGAAGCAATAACTACAATTCCTTCATCTGAACATTTCGCAGCAGGACAAGTTGTAGAAGTCTTGGAATCTGGATTTATGTATAAAGATAGAATCATTACAATCGCAAGAGTTGTAGTCGCATCAGAATGAATAGGTTCTCTTGCAAACAATGATACATTAGGTGTTTAATCCCCTAACATGGTCAAGAAGGTAGCGGGTAGATTCGCAGGTGCTGCGAAAGGTGTGGCAAAGAAGGCAACTAAAACAGCCGCTGATACAGTCAAAAGGCAAGTGGTTGATGAAATAACTAAGCCAGTTAAGAATGCGATAAAAGACAAGGTGGATAGTGCAACTTCTGCAGTTAAGAATAAAGCAGAAGAAAAGGTAAGGGGAGTAGTTGCACAACAAATGAAGAAAGAAGCCAAAAAGAAGTTATTTGGTAACAAGAAAGGATAACATTAGTCCTTGTAAGCGTCTTTTTGTCCTGTTACATCTGCCTTTCTTAATTCAGCAAGTTGCTTGAGCGCTTCCATCTGAACCATTGGGTCAGTTGCAGATGCTGCAATGTTTTCCAGCACCTCAATTGTTTTATTAGAGCTTTTAGCATGCTTATCGAGTCGCTGTTGTTCCTGTTCAGAATCCATTTGCATACGGTCTCTCTTTCGCGCCTGAACTTGCTCAAACAAGTCCATTGCCTGCTTGGTTTTATGTTCACTTACCTCTAGGTCAACTGCTACTTCTTCTCTTTTGATTTCAGCATTAAGTTTGGCAACTTCAACTCCAGCTTGTGCATTTTGAATTGTTTGGTTACGCATTGATTCATTGTGTGCTTCGCGAACGCGATTGTTTTGACTCCAGGTTTCAAAGTCTATTTCACCTGAGTTTCGGATTTTCTCAAGTTCAAGATTCATAGTTGCCTTTTCTTTGGCTTGGATGCCGACGAGTGCCATGCGTGCTTGAAGTTCATGACGACGCTGTTCAGTTCGTATCAACTGGTTAAGTTCCAATTCTTTTCTATCACTCGCATGATCACTTTCTATTGTGATTCGCTCAAGTTCTTGTTCACGCTTCAATCGCTGTTCTGCAACAGATGCACTCCAGACAATATAGGCGCCATTATACATGACTCCACATTCATCAAAAGTAGTTCTAAGTTGTGTCTTGAGGTGGAAGATGAGGTCATCGTTATTGACAGTGGACTTCATCTCATCCTTGCTAATGGTTCTCAAAAATTCCATAGCTGCAGATTGTACTGCGCTTGAAAACTCAGAAGCAAGATCGCTGGTGTGTATGGTATTGATTCCACGTGCTGGGAAATTAAGTAGCCGTGGAGCGGACTCACGGGTGATTTCAAGTTTGAGAACAACCATACAATTTATTTCCTCACCCTCAGATGATTGACCCTTTACTTGAATCATTACTTCATGAGGTCCTGAGAAACAAAACATAAACGAACGGTGTGGATTTTTCTTACCAAATAACTTTCCAATTAATCCCACTTGTGGATTGACCTCAAGATGTTGTTGGGAAACGGAACCAACTACTTTCCCATTCTCAAGGACAACACAAATCTCGTTAGGTTTCAAAATCACTTCCGCCTTTGCAGGAACGGCTTTGTCAAGCATGTAAGTCGCAAGTACTGCAGGGTTGTCTCTCCATCTAAAATGCATTTATTTCACCTTTTTATTAGTCCGTCGATATACATATTCCTTTCCAAGAAATGATTTCTCGCTTGATTGATTTTGTGGTGCCATTCTGACGCTAATGTTAGCATCTCCTCTTCACTTGATTGACCTGCTACCTCAGCCAAAGCATTGCCCATCCGGGTCGCTTCAACCAGTGAATTAAGGCTCGCACTATCGTGTTCCACTAGTTTGCGAACTGCTTTTGCTTTTAATTTACCAATACCGGAGTGACTAGATAAACTAGTTCCAGATAATGCGAATTGTGCATCCCTGCGAGAAGTTTGAGTTGATTCAATGATTCTGCCTAAAGATTGACGAGCATCGCGGAATCCTTTTTCGTGACAATCACGTTCAAGTTTTTCAGCATGGCGGTTGAGCATCTCACAGCGCCGTTGAATCTCTGACCGTACAGCTTCATCCGTTTTCATGAAGCGCCCTTTTTCATATCCATCATAAACAGAAACCACCACTTTTACTGCTTGAATTGCAGTAGCAAGCGTGGCGGTGGAGATTCCCATAGTAGGGGATGATGTTACTCGTTTAAAGTTCCTTCCCAGTTCTGAATTGTTTTGATTTAATGGTTTATGGATGAGATAAATAATTATTACTCGCATAGTGATTTAGTAGGCCGAAATCCTCGCAAACCCATTTCATGGCGACCTGCTCGAATTAATGAGGCTAGAGCGATGAAGATTTCTCGACCCCCAACGTCCACCAAAACTTACTGAAAGTGTTAGAATCCTGTAGGGTTTCGACTCGCAAGGGATTAGTGAAAGCCTGAGCAGACGGTAGCGAGTGTACTGGGGGACTGAACACCCATTGTATTCTATCATAATGTCTTGAGAGATTTGCAAGAACCCTTGCGATTTCGTGGACATGATA
>JAACCR010000125.1 GCA_009937205.1 Methanobacteriota archaeon
AAGGACGGGTGAGCAAAGGGACCCCCTTGTATACACGACTCATTAGCCAAGTCCTTTCTTCATACCTTTGAACAATTTCTTGGATTTGCGATGTTTTCATCTGATTGATTTACGATTAGTTGATATTTTCAAACTTTAAGGGCTACATATGTCCGACCGTATGTTGAGTCCTGATGGCAAATTCATGTGGACTGGAAATGAGTGGATTCCCGCCCCCCCGTCAGAGGGAAACACTATCAACATGCAGGATTCAGTTATTGGTGGAGATGTAGTAAGTAATACGGTAATCAATAACGACCCGGCAGCAGTTACTGCTGCGGTTATCACAGCGCTGCAACAGTTAGGGGTGCTTGGAGAGAATACTCCTCATCAAGCCCCACCTACTCCCGAAATTGAACTACCTCAGTCCTTCCAAGTTGGAGACCATGTAGAATACCATAGTCCAACAAATTCACGTTGGCTAAATCGATGCAAAGTTGTAGCGATTAATGATGACGGAACTTACAGAGTTGAAGTTCCTAAGGATACGGCTATTGAAACTAAATTAGCCGTAGTAATTGGGACTTCACCTGGAACAATCCGCCCTGCGAGCATACCGTACAAACAGGGGGATAGGGTATTTGTTAATTGGAAAAACCATGGCCACTATTTCCCTGGAAAAATCGCCAGTGAGAATGCAGATTTTACATTCAACATTCATTTTGATGATGGAGACGTAGAGTATAATGTCGAATGGGAAAGGATTGAACCCCTAAATGAAGAATCTAAAGAAGTTCAAGATTATATCGAAAATGATTCTCAAGAAGAAAGAGAACTTATCGAAGCATTCCAGGTTTTTGATGCAGATAATAGCGGAACAATTTCTGCGAGAGAATATTTTACAATTCTCACTGAAATGGGAGATAACCCAGTATCAATAGATGATGTGATGCAACAATTTAGCGAAATGGGAATTGGATTAGATTCAGAAATTGACTATCGTTCTCTTGCTAAATATATGCTTAGTTCTGAAGATTCAGAATTACCGCAAATCAAACCCGAAGTAGTTATTCGCGATGCTATAATTTCGGATGAAAAACTGAAAGGCTATGCATATTCTCATCCAAAATTAGGTGAAGGGCCGGTCAAATCATCAGTAATTCAGGCAATAACATATGACGAAAGAGCTACAGCAAGAGTTGAAACTAAAAACACAATTTATGTTGTGGGTCCAACCGGGTGGAAAGAAAGACCTGAAGACCACCCATTCAATTGACCACACGACAATGCATGACAGAAAGTTATGAACCAGTGGAAATACTAATCATTCGTGAATCAGTAAATTTTGATTGATTACAAGTAGATCAAAGAGTTTGCAGCGGGTCATTTCAGTTCCCAGCACCTGCCTGCCCACCGATTCAAGGGGTTTCGACGCACAAGAATCCGAATCCTTAGTTTTGACATCAATCACCTATATTCTTCGGTACGAGCATTCCTTTGACGTCATTATGTTGTGATACAACTGATCTCATTTCCTGTTAATCAAAAACCCAATTACGACTAGAACAACAATGGAAATACCACATATTTTTATTGTAGAAATGGGATCTATGCCAAAGTAATTCTGGACCATACCTAAGAAAAAAAGCTGCATAAATCAGAGTTGATATTACCATACCAATCTGCCCTCCATCTCGATCATCTTGATGAGATAAAACCCCTGTAACCGAATCCTTTGCGATATATGGAACACTACCTGCCATAGAACCAAAAAAAGCCATTGCAATCAGAAAGATGATGGCACGTTGGCAGTATTACCCATCAAACAATCTTTGAAAATACTAGATAACTATTGGGACCAGATTTACGGTTACTGATTTTATTGCTTCAATTCGATGTTCACGAAGGGCATATTTGTTTGTTATTTTATCCATTTATTGAGTTTTGCAAACCTGAATGATTGAACAAGGTGTTGAAGAACCCCATGCCTCTAGCCTCAAACATGCCCCACGAAGGCGACTGTTTTCTCGTTCCTGGTCCGGTTAGGATGGCGCAAAATTGCTTAGATGCAATGGCAACTCCAACTATTACTGCAAGGGGTGGAGAATACAGGGATGCAATGGCTGATTTAAACTCAGGATTACGCGCTGCTTTCAATCTTAGTCCAAGCCAAGCAGTCAAAAAAACTCAATCTTGGACTGGTGAAGATCAATACAAAGTGGTAGTGGTTTCAGGTTCCGGTACTGCTGCTATGGAAATGGTAATAGCCAATAGATTCAGAAAGAACGATATCGTTTTAGTACCAACCAATGGTAAATTTGGTGAAAGAGTTGCTGAAATCTGTGGACGCTTTTGTAGTGTAAAACATCTACAGTATGAATGGGGCAGAGCATTTGATTTATACGAATTAGAACAACAATTAGAACGTAAATGCTACGAGGCTCTATTGATTTGTCATAATGAAACAAGTACCGGAATCACACAGGATGCAGCAGCTATTGCAGAGATGTGTCAACGCCATGGTGTTGCACTGATCCTAGATGGAATCACTTCGGTCGGTGGCTGTGAAGTCCAGCCACTACAATGGGGTGCAGAAGCGGTAGTAGTCGGTGCACAGAAGTGTACTGCAGGACCATCGGGTATTGCTGCGATTGCAATCAATGACAA
>JAACCR010000027.1 GCA_009937205.1 Methanobacteriota archaeon
GGATGAGCATATCCTAAGATGTTGAGAATTACTAAGAGTATTCCCCACATTGAAAGGCCGATGAACCAATTAGCGGTACATCTTGAAGGGTCAGTAATCATGGAAAGAATTCCACTTTGTTTGTCACCTTGTTCACTGCTCATGTCTGTGGCCACCTACCATGTGGATATAAGCACACCGAATCGCAAATGAGAATATTCTGCAACAAATAGGCAATCGTTACAGGTGGAAACAGCCGGTGACGAAATCACAGACGGGTTTGATGGCGGTAATTTTTATCAAAGATTCCTACCATTTCTGGTTCGGCCTCACCCATAATCTTCATTGGTTCAACATTAGATGGAATACATGAATTAATTTCCTTTGTCCGACCCATTCTACCACGACTTATTACGCGGGCAGTAATTAGCCCGAGCATATCTAGATTCGAGATGAGCATCCTTACTCTTCTTTGAGTTAGTGCATTTTGCCCGACCGATAAACATACTTGCGAATAGATGTCTTGAACTTGACCAGTTTCAATATTTTTCAAACCATATTTTTCATTGATTAGTATGGCGGACAGAACTAATTTTTGTTGTTTTGGAAGTGATGAGATAACAGGTGTAATTTGGTCTGCTTCAATTTGAGATTGAGCGACGCGTACGTGCTTTATCATTACAGAACTTTTACCTTCTTCATCAGCCTTTTCAGTTGAAACCCTCAACAATTCAAGAGCACAACGTGCATCGCCATGTTCTTGAGCAGCTAGCGCAGAACACAATTGGATAACACCATCGTTCAGAACACCTTCTTTAATTGAAGTTGCAGAACGTTGGCGCAGAATATCTTGTAATTGAGATGCATCATATGGATTGAAGAGGACATCTAATTGTCCTAGACGAGAACGAACGCGAGGGTCAAGGAATTCGGTGAACTTGAAATCATTTGAAATCCCGATGACACAAGATCTGGAATTATTCAAAGATTGATTGAGATTTGTTAAATTGTACAATAGATCATCTCCTGCCTTTTTGACAAGATGGTCAATTTCATCGAGTACGATGATAAACACTCCACCCTTTGAATCCATTCTTTTCACCAATTCACTGAATACTCTATCCACTGGCCAACCAGTGAATGGAATTTCATCGATTTCGTATGATTCAGATAGAGAATTTCCAATGTGAGCCAAGACTCTATATTGAGTATCAATTTGCCTACAGTTTACCATAATTGTATTGACATTCCGGTCAATTCTAGACCCCTTGGTTTCCAATTGATTACAAACGTAAGATGCAACTGCAGTTTTGCCTGCTCCAGTCACTCCGTATAGAGTCATGTTGGAAGGAATATTTCCATTTAGAGCTTCTACTAAATTCATAGAAAGCGCTTTGATTTCTTTCGTGCGATGAGGTAGTTCACTAGGAGTGTGATTGTCTCTCAACAAATCCTTATTTACGAATAGAGTTTTTCTGTTGATAATATCGTCAAAGATATTGTCAGACATATTTGTATCTCCTATTCATATTCGTGCCTTTTGCCGGGGGGGCAGATGCGCGATATAATTCGTGAGTCCGAGGCCCCCTTATAGGCCTGCCCACTAATGCGATAATTATTGTTAGATTTGGATATCAAATAGAATTTAATTTTAGTATATTAACTCCCAATTGAAATCACCCGTTTTCGGAAAAAATAACACAATTTAATTTCCGGTTTCCAGTAAAACAGCCGCTTCAATTTTTTTTAATCCGAAAACATTAGTTGGAAAAAAAAGTTCCATTTTTCAGTATATTTTTTACACCATCATTTCCACTCTAGAAAATAGTTTGCAATTGGCTTCAACATTGAAGAGTTGCGAAAAATCAATTCCAATTTTTACCGTCCCAGATTAAACTGATTCCATCATGAGCGTGAGTGACATTGCTAGAAAATTCAGGGTATTCGTTACTCATTAATACCTCATATTTTGAATCCTCCATATCGAGATATGTGTGCGTTAGTAGTAATTTGGTATTAGGAACTTGATGCGATAGGGCCTCGATGTGAGATGGTTTGTGATGTTCTTCACTCTGAACCCATTCAGGAATCCCCATTTCAATAATTGCAATACTAGAGCGCTCTATTGCACGATAAAGAGTATCACAAGGCCCAGTATCGCCACTATGAACTAGATTTGCACCCGATGAATGCTCTAGGCGATAGCCGTGTGGGTCAACAGATGCATCATGCTTCACTCTAAATCTCTCAAAAGTCCAATCATTAACGGTTCCAGTATTTTCTTCAACCCAATTAATGGTTTGAAATATTTCTTCTAAGGAGCCCGGATATGCTAATTGGCAAAGTTGCCATAATCTCTCCTTCACCAATTTTGAGCCAACAATAGTTAATGGTTTGATCATGTCTCTATCTGAAATATATCTTCGTTCTAATAATAGGAAAGGGAAACCAAATACATGATCGCCATGCACATGTGTTACGAATATCGTTTCAATTTCCGAAATAGCGATTCCAGCTCTTCTCAAACTGGCTAGAGCGGTCGGCGGTACATCGATGATATGTTTCCTATCAATGCAACAAAATGAGTGATGTCGGCCATGTGGCAAGAATGCATTGCCTGTGCCAAGCATCAAAATCTCATGCGCCATAAAACCTCTAACTACAACTCTCGCTTGAAGTCATTGGAGAAAATTAATGATCAATATACATCGCGTAGGTAACGCTTCTGCTCTCTCATCATAGTTTTCTCAATGAAGAAGGTAGCATCCTCTTCAGACATACCACCATGTTCCATTGCGATTTCAATTAAAGCGCGATGAACATCCTTCGCCATTCTTTGTTTGTCACCACAGATGTAGAAATAAGCGCCATCTTCAAACCATTGCCAAACTTCAGCACCATTTTCTTTTAGGCGGTTTTGTACGTATATCTTCTCGGCTTGGTCCCTGGACCATGCGGTTGTGAATTTGTAGAGATCTCCTCCGTTTAACCAAGATTCAATTTGCTCCTTGTAATAGAATTCAGTTTTTTCGGATTGATCTCCAAAGAAGAGCCAATTTTTCCCTGTACTTTTATCGTGGACTCTTTGTTCCATGAAAGCACGGAAAGGTGCGATACCAGTTCCAGGTCCTACCATGATGATGTCAACAGATTTATCTTCTGGGAGAATAAATGATTTTGTTGGTGACATAAATACTCCAATTTCTTTCCCAGTCATGTCAACTTCATCTGCTAAGTACAGTGTACACATTCCTCCACGAGCCCTTTCGTGGTATGTGAAACGGACAATCCCTACAGTTAATTCGACCTTTCCAGGATGGGCATCATGTGAAGATGCAATCGAGTATAGGCGAGGCTTCAATCGGTCAGCGATATTCAAAAATTCGTCTGCAGAATAACTAACATCAAATTCACGCATAATGTCAACATAGTCTCTTGTCCATAGATAATCTGCTATTGCATCTGCATCCGTTGTGATAGCAGCTACTTTTGAAACAGGGTCGTCTGAGGCAGAACTAGAAGGTAGGGTATTGGGAATTTCTTGACCATTTCTAGTTCTTGAAATAACACTAAGGGAGATTTTAATTCCAGTGGATACAATTTTTTCAGTTAATGAATTGACAAATTTCTTATTGGCCATATGTACTTCAAAATCTTTCTTCAATGCAGAATATAAGTCCTTTTCACCATTATGAGTGGTGACGAGTTCATCTCGATCCCATCCCTGTATCTCAATAAGTTCTTCAACGATCTGCGGTGGATTTTCTGCGATAACTCCTAGAGCATCACCCACCTTGTATTCGAGGCCAGAATCACCTAATTCAAAAACGACGTGCCGGGTCTCTTTTCGAGAACCTTCTCCGTTGAGAATATAGTTCTCTGAAATAGTAGTCATATACGGGTTTTTTAGAGACCAATTGGACATAATACCACCACCAGCCAAGGCTGATATTGAAAGCCACAAGCCGTTTGTTTATCATCATTCGCTCAAACCGTTTTTGAGCGAATATTGTCAAACTAAATATTATTGTTCATTCTGCAAAAACCGGAATAGGAATACTTGCTACTGGAATGCCTTGAGCCCGAGCAATTCCTTCCATACGCTTAGTCCAAACCGAATCAGGTCCTGGGAATGAAAGCATATGTGTTGCTCTCTTCAACATTTTCTTTGCAAGACTAGTATCCGCTTCAGGCCGTCCAGTATCACTTGATTTGTTTGGTCTTGGTGTTGCCCAAGCTTCTGTGAATACTGCAATTGGGATGTTGTTATTGTCAGCCCATCTTTCGGCGATAAAATCGACTCCGCTCGCCCCACCCAATATCACTAGATCTGGGTATTCATTCTTCAGAACCCAATCTTCTAATTGCTCCTCTAGCCATGAATAATCATAAAACTTAGAGTTGCCACATATTACAAGATTTACTACAAGTCCACTCTTGTTCAAATCCTTTCCTGCTAATTCGTCGAGGACCTCTGCCCCTGTTTTCTTGACTCGCACCATAAACATACAGCAATCTACTAGTAAAAAAAGATTACTGCTCTTTTGCATCATTTTCGCCCATTCCCGAATGTTTTTTGCCACATAATTGACGCGAATGGCAAATGTTCTATTCACAACAAACCGCTTGTGGTGTAATTTCACAACCGTTGGCATCATAGGATAGATTCACTTCGGGAGGATTATGGGATTCAAACGTGTTCTCATTGCAAATCGCGGTGAAATAGCGTTGCGTATATTACGAGCGCTAAGAGATATGGGGATTGAAGTAGCAATTATCCATGGTAAGGAAGACCGGTTATCCCTCCCAGTCCGTCTTTCAGATTTCGCTTATCCCAATTACAAAAGTAACCCCCTAGATTCTTATCTAAATATTGAGGATGTAATCACTGCCGCAAAAGAATTACAATGCGATGCAATTCACCCAGGTTATGGATTCCTAGCCGAAAATGCAGCATTCGTAGCACGTTGTGCTGAAGAAGGAATTACATTCATTGGCCCTAGCGCTGAAGTCATCACATTATTGGGTGATAAAATTGAGGCTAGAGCAGCGATGGAGGCTGCGGGACTACCTACTGCAAAGGGTTCTTCTGAGCCAATATCTTCTGCTGCTGTCGCTAGTACATTGGCTGCAGAGATTGGTTATCCGGTTATTATCAAAGCAGCTGCTGGTGGCGGGGGAATCGGAATGCAAATCGTATCCAAATCCGATGAGTTTGAGAGCGCATTAAAATTATGTCAATCCCGTGCAAAATCTGCATTTGGCGATGAGAGGGTTTTCGTTGAAAAATATATTCAAGGGGCTCAACATATTGAGTTCCAAGTTCTAGCGGATGGAGAAACTGCAATTCACTTCGGAGAGAGATTTTGTTCTATCCAACGACGCCACCAAAAATTGGTTGAAGAGGGACCGTGGTTAGATGAAAAGACGCGAGCAGAGATCGGGGAATTAGTTTGCCGCGGTGCAGAATCGGTTGGCTACAAAGGCCTTGCAACATTTGAATTTTTACGAGATGCAAAAGGTGAATTTTACTTCCTTGAAGTGAACCCTAGAGTGCAAGTAGAACATACGGTTACAGAATTGATAACCGGCTATAATTTAGTTGAACTTGGAATCAGAGTTGCCCAAGGTGAAAAATTACCGCTTAAACAAGAAGATATTGTAATCAGAGGTCATGCAATACAGTGTAGAATTAATGCTGAAGATCCAAGAGATTTCATCCCAAGTCCAGGCCGACTATGGGAGTGTCATTTCCCTTCTGGATTCGGCGTTAGATGTGATACTCATGCTTACCCAGGTTACGATATGCCGGGATGTTTTGATTCATTATTAGCCAAATTATTGGTTTGGGGGCGAGACCGAGAAGACGCTATTCGTAGGATGAAAACGGCTCTCGATGAAACAATAATCACTGGAGTTGAGCATCTAATTCCATTGCACAGAAGAATAATGGATGAAGAGGACTTTGCTAATAGAAACATCACAATACAGTATATTGAGATGCACAGTGAATTACTCGGGTGATCAGTTTTAACATTCACTTTCTAAGCGATTGTATCAAGAAGGCGGGTCAAGTCGGCGTTTCATGTCTGTTCTCAATATAGCGATGTTCGGCTCGGATGAGTTGGCTAAAGAAATTGCCAAAGCAACTGACCAGCGCGATGTTCACACCTATGTTCACAAGGAAGCAGATGCTGATGGGCCAAGAATATTATCGATAATTCGTCCTGCTAAATTTCCCGAAAGATTGAGGCCATTCCTCAATGCATTATCTGCTGCGGTAGTTGGCATGGTTGAGATCACAAAAATGGACGCCACATTAGGCGAGGTTGTAGTTGCATTTGCCAGTGCTGGAATTGACAAAGGATTAGTCATAATCAATCCGCCACAAGGCGAATGGGTTGACGAGGATCAAGTAAAAATGATATTCAAACAAGCAGGTTTAGGTAACTGGTCATTTGAAGGAAACGATGGGATTAATTTACGTGCAAAACTGTATGATTTGATGGACCAAGTTTCCACCGATTTGAAAGCGATTCAGCAGGCACCACTCGTCCTCCCAATTGACCAACATTTCAACGTCAAAGGAATCGGATTGGTCGCTATTGGTTATGTTCAATCCGGGACGGTAAATGTTCATGACGATTTAGTTCTACTTCCTGCAAACGGTACGGGTAATGCAAAATCACTACAGGTAATGGATGATGATGTACCAGTGGCAGTTGCGGGTGATAGAGTTGGACTCGCTCTTCGTAATGCTAAGGAAGACCATTTGGGCAGTGGCACTATTTTAGTTCGCCCTGCAACAGAGGATAAAAAATCAGGAACTAGCATTCCTCTTGCAGTTGTTCAACACAATTCTTCAAAAATGACTTTGACCCGTTCACCATTCCAAAAGAGAGATTTAGCGGTTGGAGATATTATTCATGCCAGTGCAGATTTACAATTCGTAGTTGGGCGTATTGAATCAATCGATGGAGCAAATTCGGTGGTAAATTGGGAATCACCGTTATTCATTCGGAGAGAAAATCCACAACCTACTTTGATTGCCCAATTGGATTCTAAGCCAAGAATAATGGGCAATGCGATATTGGAATTAAATTAATCACCTACGGTGGTAAAAAAAGGGTTCGTTTTTTAGCCTCTAAAACTGGTCAATCATCGGTGGATTGATAACCTCTGCCATTCGCTTGTCTTACGGGATGCAATCGATTGGACATGTAAATAGTCCAACGAGTGGGGAGAACTTAGAAGTTCTCGGTTCACTTACGTTGGATGGAACTGCGGGCAAAGTCCTAGCAGTTCTTGATGAGCGCATGCTGTCCTTTGAATCAAAAACAGGCCATATTACTAGTATCCGTTTATCCGAAATTCTCCACACACATCACCACAATTCACGACTTGCACCATTTTGGGTCGCATTCCTAGGCGTGATATTTGTATGGTTTGGATATCGCATTATAGATCCATTAAATTTCAGAATTGGCGCAATGGTTCTCGGTGGGCTTTTCATAAGCACGTGGATTCTCACAGGTAAACCTACATTGACGATTGAGACAAAAGACAATGTATGTTTTGCAATCATGGGTAACGATGCAAGACTAATGAGAATGAATCATTTAGTTCAAAGAATAAATCAAGGAATGACACTCAAAGAAGCAAGGGATGGATTGGAATTACTTGAGAGAGATACCGATTATCCAGGAGTCACCATCCTTGAAGAATCATTGGACCTGCTTCCGATTGTAAATATTGAAACTCCAACATCCATCACTACATTCCTTGGCACTGCTGTGGAAGAAAGTCCAATGGCAATGTTTGATTCAGCAATGTTTTCTTCCGATGAAGAGCAAGTATTGGAACCAGAACCTGTACTTGAAGCAGACATGGAATTGCCAGATTGGTTTACAGAAAATGAGCCAGAATTAGATGTCGGTTTACTGCCAAGCTTTTCAGCGGACGGATTGATTCAAAGAGCCAATGGTAATATCGAAACAAGAAGACATCACGATCAAGGGCGGTATCAATATGGTGCGCAATCAAATCCAGTCAACAATCCACCGATTCCTTCTCAAATGTCTTACCAAGAACAATTTGGTGCGCAACAAAACTACAATAATTCTCCTCAAATGCACCAGGTTCCATCAATAAACCAGCAACAAGCATACAACCAGGTTGGAACTCCTAATCAAATACCAATGCAGCAAAATTTGAATTTACCAATGCCTGGTGATTCCCCAATAATTCCTTCACAGAATAATTCGGAATCACATTTGAAACGCGAGGCAGGTGAAAGTCAATTACCCGATTCGCTACCTAATTTTTGGAATAAAGATAGACCGTTTGTGGCGCAAACTAATCAACCACAACCACAAACGCATTCGATAGATTCCTTTAATGTCCCAGATTCGTTACCCAACTCATTGTTAGGAACTGGTGAGAAATCAATCATTGCAAATGCTCGCTCCAGTAATGAAGTGGCAATAGCACATCCAAATCATGCTCAAGATAATCCAAGCCAAGGCAAGGTTGAGAAGTATCCAAATTTGAAGAAGAGAGATAGTAGTGTAAATAATCATTCTAGATTAAAAGTTCAAAGCAGAACTCCAATGCAGAGACGTGGAGTGGTCGGAAGACTCGTTTATTTATCCATTAGTGCCGGTGCAAGAAAGGCCACAAGTGTCGCTA
>JAACCR010000126.1 GCA_009937205.1 Methanobacteriota archaeon
ACCTTTTCAGCTTTGATAATTTTGACCAATAATCTGCGCTTATCGGCCTTTCTTACAAACATCACCTTCTGAGTGATACGTTTGACAGTTTTCTGTTTTGGGCTAACATCGATTGTGATTGCATTTTTTAGTATCGAATCTGCTAATTCAGCAATGGTCTTAGGCATGGTTGCACTGAATAACAAGTTTTGTCGCTTTTTTGGTAATAGTTGTAGAACTTTACGGATATCTCGAATAAACCCCATATCTAACATTCGATCTGCTTCATCAAGAACAAAGAATTCAACTTTTGTAATGTCGATATGCCCCTGTCCAATCAAGTCAAGAAGCCTTCCAGGCGTTGCTACTAAAATATCAACACCTCTTCTAAGTTTACTTACTTGTGCTCCTTGTTTCACTCCTCCAAAAATAACCATGTGAGAGATTTTCATATGTTTACTATATGCAGAAAAGCGTTGGTCAATTTGTGCAGCCAATTCCCTTGTAGGGCTGAGAATAAGTGCCTTTATTGATTTGTTTGGATGTGTTCTGTTGTTCATTATTTCAAGAACTGGAAGCGAAAAAGCAGCGGTCTTACCAGTTCCAGTTTGAGCGACTGCTAACACATCTCGCCCATCTAGGAGAGGTGGAATTGCTTGTTCTTGAATCGGAGTTGGAGTCTTATATCCTTCAGCTTCTATTGCTTTGAGGATATTTGGCGAAAGGCCTAGGGATTGAAAAGTTGACATAAAAACACCTGAAAAAGAACACTTTGGATGGTAGGTACAAGGGACTTACATTTGCATGGCCCAAACCACCTGCTATTAACTCGCTTGTAATAAATGACCCAATAACTCGCTGTTGAGGATAATAATGTGTTATATGAGAATACAATTAATCATCAAAAGTGGACGTGCCGAGATTTGAACTCGGGGACCGCATCGCAGAGAGAATCCGTTATTTTGTTATTGGAAGTCTTGTTGGAGAGCGCTTATATCACCTCAACAGAGATGATATATGCTTCAACAGCAGCCATACTTTATTCAATATAACAAGGTGGTGAGTTCATGGCAAAGGTACTTGTGACATGTGCGAGAAGCCCTGCAGCCATACACCTAGGTAGATTGTTGCATGAATCAGGACACTCTGTAATTTTGGCAGATACTAAAAGATTTCATTTGGGTAGGTGGAGATCCTGGCCAAACAAGTGCTTGCGACATCCATCGCCTCGTTTCGAGAGTCGACAATTTTCGCAGTGGTTACAACAAGTTGTGAAAACAGAAGCCATTGATTGTGTAATTCCAGTATATGAAGAAACCTTCCATCATGCATTGAATCATGGGTCTTTAGATTGTGATCACTTCTGTTCGAATATTAAGACTGTGGATAGATTACACAATAAATTTGAGTTCATTCATTTTGCAAAAAGCATAGGTCTCAATGTTCCAGAAACGATTTTAGTAGAAAACATTTCACAAATCAAATCAAAACTAACTCTAGATTACATTCTAAAACCGGTGTATTCGAGGTTTGGTGAAAATGTTATCATCAAACCTAATCCAAACAAATTGAAAATCGATGTAAGTGAAACAAATCCTTGGATTCTTCAAAAAAGACTGGATGGAAAACAATACTGTTTGCAAGGAATTTGCAAGGATGGCAAAGTGTTGTCATGCGTGGCGTACTCTAGCGATTTTACTGTTTCTAAAAGTTCTGTTTTCTTTGAGAAAACCGGTAAAGGCGACTTAGGTGGAATAATCGAAAAAGTCGCATCAAATTGTAACTACACCGGATTTCTTTCATTCGACGTAATACTTGGCGAGGATGGAATTGTACGGCCAATAGAATGTAATCCCAGAGCAACTAGCGCCTTACATCTATATTCAACTGAAGACAAGATCGATAATGCTATTTTGAAAGGGGATGATATCCAATGTACTGGCACCAGTCGAAGATTGGTTTTACCAATGTGGATTAACCTAGTATCTAACCTCTTCAAAAAAAGTCATTTCAAGAATTGGAGAAAAGCAACCAAGCGATCTAAATCGGTTGAATGGAATGCTTTTGATCCGCGACCTGGCATCTTACAATTGATTCTACTGCTAGGATTTACAATGGTTGCTCTCAGACGTAGAATTTCTTTGATTTCTGCAACAACTTATGAATTCGAGTGGAACGGTAAGTGACTGTCGGCTCGATCTTTTTTATATAGAAGGAAACACGAAGCCAGTCACGTCCACAGCGATAACAACAAATTGAATCAAAGTGGTGGACGAGACGAGATTTGAACTCGCGGCCTCTACCATGCCAAGGTAGCGATCTTCCAACTGATCTACACGCCCATAGGTTGCTTCAAGCAAACCGTCCACCTGCGGGACCGCCATAAGGATTTTCAATTGCTCAATAGGATATTTGGACTAAAAACGCCGTATTGACGGCGTAATCCGCTTTTTCTTTATTATGGGTTGAATGCATAATATAGAGTTAGTATGAGAAATAAAGAGATGGAAAAGGATTTGCAAAAAAGTTTGGATGATGGTGCATCAGTTTGGGTAATTGGTGATGTCCATGGATTTTCAGTAACCTTTGAAAATTTGGTTGATATGTTGCAACTATCAGAAAAAGATAGAGTTGTTGTTTTAGGTGATTTGATAGATAGAGGTCCTGATAGTTACAATGTAATAAAAGCAGTTCAAGCCGATTCAAGAATCTATTCTACTAAAGGAAATCATGAACAAATGATGGTCGAGGGTTTTATTCCAAAAGGTATCTCTCACAAACTTGAAGCCAATTTGTGGCTTAGAAACGGTGGTATAGAAACTGTAGCTTCATACATAAGGGCATTTATGAATCATAGTGGGGAAGAAGATAGTGCGGCTTTAGAGCAAGAAATCATTGCTGATAAAAAATGGATGAATAGTTTACCTGCACATGTTATTCTTGACAAGTGGAGATTGGTTCATGCAGGATACGATCCACGAACCGACTTGGATGAACAAGGTGAGGCTGAGCATTTGTGGATTCGTACTCCTTTTCATAATTCAACAACTGCTATAGATGAACAGAGATGTGTTGTAGTTGGCCATACTCCTACTATGCTTTTATTTGGTGATTCAGATGATTATTATGGTAAGATTTGGTATTCAGATGTTAGGTTGGAAGATGGTCGAGCAGCGTCTATTGGGATAGACACCTGTCTTTTTCATAAACAACAACTGCCAGCATGGCTGAGTGCAATCAATCTACAAACAATGGAGATTAAACAGATGCCAAGAGTTGAAGTTTGGGATGACCGAGCAAGACATCTAGCAAAAACACCGTAAATGAATTGATGATGTAGATACGATTGGCTTGGGATATGGGCACATCTCCAGGTGGTATTTGGGGTGATGTCAAGACTCCAGATAAACCACCTCACGTTCCTGAAAATATTGTTGAGAAAGTAATCAAATCATTATCTGGTGAATTAGAAGCAGTGTTTACTCCTTGGATAGCAGATCGATTCGAATTAGTATGGTTAGAGGTTGATGATGACCGTTTGGGAATGACTCGCTTTGAAGAAGGTGCTAATGAATTACTTCGTCGCCGCAGGTTACGACTTGATCCTGGCGAGGTCACCATTGGACTTCACCCAGCACTTCTAGAAGATATTCCATTGTATGAACATACATTTGTTCATGAGTTACTACATGCTAGCGGACTAACACTCCATTCAAAGAAGCACGATTCTTTGACTACTATGCTTGCACCTGCTCCGAAAATGAGCGAATCAACTCTATTGCGGAAAATGAGAGATGGGTTGCTTGGGCAATCCAAAATCTCACATTGGAATTGTAAAAATTGTGGCTTTGTTTGGGACCGTAAAACGGTAAGAAAGCCAAAGCGCTGCCTCAAGTGTGCAAAACCTTTGTGATTTGCTTAAAAACTTGCTTTGAAACGTTTTTGAGCGGCTTTATTGTATCACAATTACATGTAATTGCTATTTGTTCATGTGCAACATTCATCAATAGTTGGCTACCGCCTGTGGATAAGGGCGTATAGTGTAGCTTGGATATCACTTTGGCCTTCTAAGCCGAAAACTCGGGTTCGAATCCTGATACGCCCGCTTCCAATCAAAGGTGCTGATGTTGTGTTGCATTAGGCTAAATTTCTGAAAGATTTGTAATTGATTAAGGGCGGTATAACCCGATGCACTCATATAGGGATGGTCAGTCGGCGACTTGTTCACTATGAAGCGAGGTTCACGTGCTTGGAAGAAAACCGGAAACCAGCGGTGGAAGTGGCGACGCAAGAAGCTACGACGCCGTAAGCGCGCTCGCAGACAAGCCAAGGCTTGATGTGGTGTACAATCCATGGGAGTATAGTATAGCTTGGTAGTATCGCGGGCTCCAGTTGCACAGGAATGACGACGAGTGGGTTTGCTGACAGTTGATGACCAACTGGAGCGCCGACCTGTTGCAATCCTGCAAACCGTAGCCTCATCTAGAGAGGTGGTTTCAGAAGAAATCCGCTGGGGGGGGTTCAAATCCCTCTGCTCCCACCAACTTAACATCAATTCAGTATGACGTTTTTTAGATTTTTTAATAGCACCTTTGAATGATTTCAGAGGTGCATCAAACACTATTCATCTACTAATTTATCGGGATTAAAATATTGTTCAATCAGAAAGTGGTAATCCATCGCCATCTCTAAAGTTAGATGATACCAATGCCAATATTCCTTCGATAAATGCCCACGGAACTGTAATTAAAGCACCAATTCCGAATGTAAGTACGGTGATAAGAAGTTGTGTAATTCCGAGTCCTGTTTTGCCAAGATAGAAATTATGAACTCCTAAGTAACCCAAGAAAAATGCTAGAAGAAAAGTTACTATTTTAGATCTTGAACCTTTAGCAACTTGCTGCATCATTCCCTGTTGGTCATATGCTTGCATTGGCTGTGCTTGCATTGGCTGTGCTTGCATCATCGGTTGTTGAGGTGCATATTGTCCCATCATTTGTTGAGATTGTGGAGTTTGTACCTGCTGAGGGGCTTGGTAAACAGAATTACTTTGGGTTGTTGGAGTTAATGTCACTGGAGCCGGTTGTGGTTCTGAATCTCCAGTGCTAAAGAAAGGACTCCATGTGCCATTTGGGCCTGATGTAAAGGTGTGTCTAAGTGATGGTATTCCGTTAGAAACAGAAAAGTCATAGCGAACAGGATCATATCCAATCGAAGGAATTGAATGAGCAATAACTTCGATAAATTCACCATTATTTGTTATACTGGAAATTGTGAATATTGCACCTTCATCATCAGGATAACATTCAGCAGCAATTTGTTGGAAATTCTGATAGAACCAATTATCGTAGTTCTCTATATTAGCAACGGCATTTAACTTGAAATCTGGATAGTGTTGATTGGTGTAGCTTAGTGCTGCATCGTCATTGTATCCTTGTGATTTGAGATTATTGAAATAGGCTAGAGCATCCATTGTAATCAATATGCTGTTGAGGTTCTGCCTTTTGTTTTATCGGATAATCAGGCCAATAAACCGAACATCGCACCCAATATCTTGATGTGTGAGGTCATAGCCCTACGGGCTAAGGGGTTACCATGCAAAGAGTCATTGCAATTTTCTTATTTTCATTAATGATGGGTCCATTGACCGGTTCATTGACAACACAGCAAGATACTGATTTGTCCGATTGGATGGTTGTAGATGAGGAACAAATTCAGTGGATGCCAAAATCCTCTACCTTACAAATCCCACCACAAACATCTCCACAATGGCTTGATGATGAGTCCCCATGGTGGGAGAGGACAAATTTGGACCAAAACCGCAATGAAATACACGACTCTATAGAATTGATGGTAGGTGTCACAGGTATTGGATTAGTCTATGAAACTGATGTTACAGCAACTCATTTGAATGATTTAGAAGAACTTGGATTGAATGTAGTCGATGTTATTGAAGCAGTTAATGGTGTTCTTCTGGGCCAGGTCAATACTTCTCTTGCCCCGACCCTTGCAGCGCTCGATGGTGTTGTCATGGTTGAGAAATATGGTAAGGTTGTCTTTTTCGGTGATGTTCAAACGCTCACTGTAAAGGCTCGAAACTCGAGTTTGTATCCTATTGGTGCATGGGACCTTGGCGTCTCTGGCGCTGGCGTGAACATCGCCATGGTCGATACGGGAGTCGATAATGAACATCCTGGGCTCAGCGAGAAATTTATTGCTGGCTACGATGCAGTTTGCTTTGTACATTCTGATCCATTGTGTATAGCGAATGGAGGCCGAGAGGAAGATGGCACATTCGACCCGGATGACGGCAATCAGCACGGAACAGCCTGTATGGGTATGGCTTCTTCAACTGGATTGGATGCTTCTGGGGCGCAAACTGAATTTTACGGCGCAGCCCCTGATGCTGCATTAGTCGATGTTCGAATCGGCACAGATGCAGGGGCAGGCCCCTTTGAAAATGCTGCTGTTGAACAAGAGTTTTATGAATCTGCCATGAACGGTATTCAATGGATTATTGACAACAAAGACACTGCGTGGCAAGGTGCTGACGGAACCAATTACGGTATTGATATTCTTTCCCTGTCTTGGGGTATTACCTCTCATGAAAGTGGAGGATCAGATGGCAACTATATGCACGACCAAATCCTCAATGAGGCAATGGAGGCTGGAATTGTCGTCAGTGTTGCTGCTGGAAACGATGGTCCAGATAACGATGGACTTTCGGGCATGGGTTCTTCCTCACTCTCTATTACCGTTGGTGCAACTGATGATCTGAATACCGTCATCCGAGACGACGACATAGTTGCTGGATATTCATCTAGAGGACCTCGTGCTGACAACGGTGATGGTAATCCACTCAATGAACTCAAACCGGAAATTTCAGCACCAGGGTCCAATATCATACAAGCAGAGGGCTGCGTGACCAGCGGTTCTTGTAGCAATTTCCTTGGTGGCAGTGCTGATGATAATGGCTACACTGGAAGAGGTTCAGGAACATCATATGCTACACCATCCGTATCTGGAATAATCGCATTAATGCTTGAGATAAATCCTGACCTAACCCCGCTTGAAGTAAAAGAAATTCTCAAATTCACAGCAGAGCGTCGTGGTGATGCGACTCAACCGGATGTTGACCCGTTCTGGAATCGTGATTTCGGATGGGGAATGGCAGATGCGTACGAAGCAGTAAAACTCTCTCAATACATTAACCAAAGTGGATTAAATGGTGCACTGGATGTTTATACTCAAGTTCATCTAAGCAATTCAAGTGTCAATGAGTCAACTGGATTACATGAATTAACTGGAGAAACTTGGGGCCAGATGGGATCAGTAAGTTCTGTTGAATATAGAATAAATGATGGTAGTTGGAGTAGTGCTTCATTCCAGATGGAAGATAATATTACTGCTTTGCAAAGAATTGCTTGGACAATTGCATTAGATCCAACAAAGATTGGCAAAGGAAATCAAACCATAGAAATACGCGCATTAAATTCGGACGGAAATCAATCTTTGCCAATATTAACTCAAGTTGAAGGAACAAGTTCCTCATCTAGTTCCTCAATGTCATGGACAGTAGGACAGTTTGTTGCTTCGGCAAGTTCGCTGTTAGTGATATGTCTGATCGGATTAATATTCATCTCGCGCACTGAAGCACCACATAGCCTTGAGTTGACTTATTCAGATGATGGGGTTGATGAAGTTTTAGAAGCTGATAAAGATTTAGCAGCAGTAATTGATGCCGAATTAGTAGATGATGACAATTCAAATGGTTGAAGTTTCATATTTATCCTGTGAAACTTTGCGATGGTTGAAATGCAATATAGGTGAGGGGTCGTTATGCGAACATTCAGTGACAGGGTACTTTCAATACAGCCTACAGGTGTTCGCAAGATGTTTGATTTGGCTGGAGATGATGTTATTTCATTTGGTTTGGGAGAGCCAGATTTCCAACCACCTAATATTGCGATTGAGGCTTTCTATAAAGCGATGAAAGATGGTCATAACAAGTATACAACTACTGCGGGTCTTCCTGCCTTGAGGCAACAAATTGCAGAAAGTTGGGGTGCTTATCAAGAAGGACTCAATTCCGACAATGTCTGTATTACAATGTCTGGAACAAATGCAATACTCAATCTCTTTTTGACTTTGGTAAATCCGGGTGATAATGTTTTGATTCCAGAGCCTTATTTTCCACTATATGGCCCGGATGCCAAACTATGCGGTGGAGATGCCAAATACTATCCATGCTTCTTTGAGGATGAATTTGTTCCCAAAGTTGAAAATTTAGAAAAACTAATCGATGAAAATACAGTAGCAATATTGTATAATTTCCCTAGCAACCCCACAGGTGGCACGCTAAATCTGGAGCAGAGAGATGCTCTTCTTGATTTTGCTAAAAAGCACGACTTGTGGATAATTACAGATGAAGTATATGATCGGATCGTATTCGAAGGAGAACATGTTTCATTTATGGGTACTGGATATGAAAAAGTGCTGTTAATCAATTCTTTTTCCAAAACATTTGCAATGACTGGGTGGAGATTGGGATACGTAATGTCAACCAACTTAGATGCGATGAAACAAATAATAAAAATGCAGTATTACATGACTGCATGTTCTAATGATGCAATGCAATATGGAGTTTTGACAGCAATGCAAGAGGCCTCAGATTTCCCAGATATTGTTTCAGCAGAATTCAAGCAACGTTGTGATTTGATAGTTGAGAGGCTCAACAAAATGGATGGAGTTGAATGCCATAAACCGAAAGGTGCAATCTATGTTTTTCCAAAGGTAGAGGTTGAAGGTATGAATAGTGAAGAAATCGCCTTAGAGTTACTCAAAGATGGAGTTTTATGTTCCCCGGGTAGCGCATTCGGTTCAGCAGGTGAAGGTCATTTGAGATTTGCTTATACAATTTCTCAAAAAGATATTTCGCGGGGCATGGATAAGGTTGAGGCAACATTAAAGCGTCTAAGAAATAAAGAGGATTGAAGATGATAGAGTCAGTAATTCTATTCCTTTTAGGTAGTTTCATAGGCTATATTAGTCCGAAACTGCCAGTATTAATTATCACTCGCGCAAAAGGATTCAATTATCACTTTTCACATCATCCAGAGCCTATTTCACTTAGTCCACATCTGACTCAAAGGCTATTGCACATGCGAACATTTTACTGGCTAGGTCTTGGATTTTCTCTAATTCCAATAGCAGCTGGTTATGCATCACTTGTTTGGGGTTCTGCAGCATTTGGGTTTGGGATGTGGTTAAGTTCAGGATGGGCAGTAATCAACAAACTTCAAACATTCATTGGTGGAAACCCACCTCCTTGGACCTATGAAATGGCTATTCGGTTACAAGTCGTTATGAATAAATCAAAGCAAAACCCATGTTGTGATTTTCCAGAGCCGGAATGGCAATTGACTGCGGTTCGTTGTGGATCTTGTAACATTACATTGGATGAAATGCCAAGGCCTGACTTAGGTCGAAAGAGGTCTGATGGAATCTTTGCTGGTAGTATGAGATTATTGGCAAGTGACGGCCACCCTATTGTTAGTGAACAAAGTGAAGAATAACTCTTATTAGCACTTAATTCGGAAAATCGGTAACCTGTCCAAAAAGTACTTTTTGGGCTGTTGTGGAGGGCAACCTTTGAGGTTTGAAGCAATGCCCGAAGGTTATGGGAAGGAACTCTGCTAAGGGTCCGTTAAGCACGAGGCTGTGGTTAACGATAATCGCCTTCGCACAAATTTTCTTAACTCCATTAATCGCATTTTCAATGACTTATCTTGTTGATTTTGATAATTCTGGTGATTCAATCTCTTTATCATTTCAACTTGAAATGGTTCCCTGGATAGGTGCCGCATCGTTATTTGATGGGATGCTAGCATTATTGTTGGCATTGATTATGGGTGGATATACTCCAGTTTCAATCGTAGAAAGAGGTGGCTGGAGAAGATCACTTGGGCTAAGCCGTAATCCGAGAAATGCACATCAACGTAGAGGGTCTAGAAAATCAGCTGCAAATTCACCACATGGTCAACTAGCAATATTGGCCTATGATAGAGATGTGATGGGCTACAAATTTCTTTCTACACATGGAGGTTTGATGCTACTGGCCGTTCCTTTTCAAGTTCTACTAGCAACAATTCCATTGGCGGTTTTGTGACTTCTACCGGAAAATGTTGTAAGAAATGATAGGGGATTATAATTGGCTCTATTGGTTTACCTAATCTGTCTTGTTTTTGTGATGAGATATTTCCCCAAAATCGCATACAAGTATATTGGTGCAGCAGCAGTGACAAGGAAATGGTTAGTTTCAATGACTAGACTATCTTGGTTAGCGCCGATTTTAGTTTTGTATATGATGGGGCGTATGGCTGCAATAATTGTACTCGGTTGGATCGGTGAAGATGGCGGGTTAAGTTTTTCTTTCGAGAAAAGTTTCTTTGAATCGCTGTTAGGGGTAGCCTCTATTCCTGACACATCATTCATTGATTTACTAACCGCGTTAGCAGTTATGCCGATGGCTGCTTTCACCACTCTAGCAGTATTGGGAGGATGTTCGGGAGAACCTCCTGAATGGATGAGAATCGGTAACGAGTTAATTCATGAAGAAGCAGGGGAAGAAAGGGACAGGCCAGCATTCCTTGACAGCATGGTGGTCAAAGGTGCTGGCATGGTATTGGCAGGCAGTGCTACAGC
>JAACCR010000028.1 GCA_009937205.1 Methanobacteriota archaeon
AGGAGGTGCATCCATTGGAGGCATTCCAGGAGGAGCAGGTGGTGCATCCATAGGAGGCATTCCAGGAGGAGCAGGTGGTGCATCCATAGGTGGCATAGGTGGCATCTCTGGCATATCAGGCATAGGTGGTTTTTCGTCGCTCATATTGATTTCCTCCAATCATTCCGCCGAAGCGGTAAACCTTCCATTGACCAGTAGCACATAACCGTTCTCCCCGTTAGTTTTGCAAATATTTTTGTTTTTACCAGTATTTGTCGAGAAAAGAATTGATTGCGAGAGGTTGATGTAGGGTCGGCATGAGGCTGACACATGGTCGGTCTAGATAGCGGAACACCACCCGTACTTTTCGTGGTAGGAACAGCAGGTGCAGGAAAGTCATCACTAGTAACTGCATTTCAACGATGGTCTCGATTTCAAGAAGTAGATGCAATTGCAGTTAATTTGGATCCAGGTGCAGAAAGATTACATTATGATGCAGAATTTGATGTACGTGATTTAATCTCACTAAACGAAGTTATGACCGAATATGATTTAGGCCCAAATGGTGCTCAAATTTTGGCCGCAGATCTGCTGGCTGCACAAGCGGATGATGTCGCAGCAAACTTGCATTCAATGACTGGTGAATTAATGATAGTAGATACACCTGGACAAGTTGAACTATTTGCATTTAGGGAAGCTAGCAGCCATTTAGTTGAAGTGCTAGGGCGAGATCAAGCAGCGATTATTTACCTATTCGACCCAATGCTATCTCGTGCACCTTCTGGATTCGTATCGCAAATGCTCCTTTCCAGTATCGTTGAATTCCGATTAGGAATTCCAACAAAGAATTTCTTATCAAAATCAGATTTACTTGAACCTGAGGAACTAGAAAAGATCCTTGAATGGTCGGAAAGACTTGAGATTTTAGAAATGGCACTTTACGATGAAGCAGGTGGGCTAAGAACTGAGTTTGCTATTAATCAATTGAGAGTTATGCAACAATTTTCACAATCGCCTGGATTGACACCTCTTTCTTCTGAACTTGAAGATGGGCTCGCAGATGTACTAACCTTTGCTCAAGCATTGTTTGGTGGAATGAGTGATGCCCGTGATGGATTTGCCGCTGATATAGGTAATGAAAGAAACTGAACTTCAAAACTAGTAATTCAATTGTATAACCTCTTCTATAGAGGTTTGCTTATTGATTCGTGTAGCGCTACAATCGATAACACTTAGAAGCCTTCATTTATTGCATATATGATATGGTAGAACACCTATTGGCTATTGATGATGTTGGAGACGAGTTCGAAAAAATTCTCCGTTGGGCGATTGAATTCAAGCGTGCTTGGAAAAATGGAGATGATGTAGCACAGAATTTCTTTCCCCTTGACACATTATCAATTGGATCGATTTATGAGAAACCGAGTACAAGAACTAGAGTCTAATTTGAGGTTGGAATCAACCGACTAGGCGGTTATCCTCTAACTTTATTGAAAAATGATATACAACTAGGAAAGTCTGAATCGGTTGCCGATACAGCTAATGTTCTTTCTCGATTCCTTGATGGAATCACTTACCGTTGCTTTGCACATGCTGATGTTAGTGAACTAGCAGAGAATTCGGATGTGCCGGTGATAAATGCACTTTCAGACAAGCATCATCCTTGCCAAGCCGCTGCAGACTTGATGACAATTATGGAAAAATTTGATGATACTGAAGATCTGAAAATAAGCTGGGTAGGCGATGGAAATAACGTTCTACATGATTTAATGCTAGCATGCGCAATGCTTGGAATAGACATCCATTATGCAGTTCCGAAAGGGTACGAGCCTGATGAAGGAGTTGTTCAGAGAACAAAAGACCTCGCTAAAAAGAATGGCAGTAAGGTTGTTGCAACAAATGACCCTATTGAGGCTGTTAAAGGTGCCCATGTAGTTTATTCTGATGCCTTTGTTTCAATGGGTGAAGAGAATATGGAAGGTAAGGCAAATGATTTTGATGGATTCCAAGTTAATGAGGAATTAGTAGGACATATGGATGATGACTGGAAATTCATGCATTGTCTACCAGCACATCGTGGTGACGAAGTAACAGATTGGGTTATGGATCACGAACAATCAATAGTTTTCGACCAAGCAGAAAACAGAATGTGGGCTCAAATGTCACTTCTTTCATTCTTGATAAATCCGGCAGCGTGGGATGCAATGGCCGAATTCATGCAAATAGAGTAAGCAATCAAATCAACATCGGTAAGAGGAAACCGATTAGTCCAAGAAGCATAGCAGCTCTAATTCTTCCAGCGACGAGCACATCATCGCCCTTGAATAATGGCCCATTCAAAGTGATCAGGACCAATATTGCAGGGGTTTGGAAAACGAGTTGGCCAAATTCAAACGGGCCCCTCCAAAATGGCATATAGAGGCAAACCAATGCAGCCATGAGAATTACATAGGCGATCATTCTCGACTGCTGAAGACCTATTTTCATCGGTAATGTAGTCCTTTGTCCTTCATCAGCGATAATATCTTGACAATCTTTGACAATTTCTCTCGCTAAGTTGGTGAAAAATACTACACCAGATATCCACCAAATCAGTGGGTTGAGTAGCCCACCAACACTTGATGCACCGTAGATGATGACAGCTGCCACCATTATTGAAATTGCAATATTTCCTTGTAATCCCATTTCCTTTGTCTTTGGTCCATGGTCATAACTAAGCATTAGTGCAACAGCAATTACGTAAATGACAATTGTAGCCCACCAGAAATCAAAATCCATACTGAAATAGATTGCAGTTGCTAGACAAAGAATACTCGATGTCCAAAGTA
The DNA here is from genome assembly GCA_009937205.1 of Methanobacteriota archaeon. Classification (GTDB taxonomy): domain Archaea; phylum Thermoplasmatota; class Poseidoniia; order Poseidoniales; family Poseidoniaceae; genus MGIIa-L1. Next base: position 2,808 of record JAACCR010000028.1, read on the forward strand.
GACGGCTAAAGGTGGTGGCGGATTGAAGACTTATTTCTCCAGAGGGAAGTGGTCGGTTTGGGTGAGCTAATTTATCGATTTCATAATCCTTGATATCATACATTACATTACCAGCGCCAATGAAAAACATGACGGCCATTGTTTGTAGGGAAATAATTAGTAATTCCTCAACAATCTGCCCCTGTAATATGAATGCTGCACCCAATGGTACAGTAATTGCTCCAAGAACTAAATTCTTGGGGCGCATTAGTTCAATATAGGCTACCATTGAGTTGCCGTATAACTTGGGGTCTTTGACTGATTCGCTATTAGGATGCAGCAATTGACCAAATACAGACTCGCATTCTAAATCCGCCGATATCAGTTCCTTCATCAAATCCAGTCTTGATAAAGCGGCTATCTCTAGCCAGAACATTACCCAATTGGTTCATCGTTGCGCCCCATCGGAATCTTCGGTTAAGGTGATCCAGTATGTCAGTGGTATTCGCTTCGACTACTTCGCCAAGAAAACTTGCGATCTCGCCTCTTAGCCTCTGAGTTTTACCCATCAAGCCTCACCTCTGAGTAATTGTGCTCTGCGTGTTAAGGAACGTATTGTCGAGGATGTCATTGCACTTCCCAGAGGAGCTCCAGGTCTGTGCCATGGTTGCCAGCCGATGTTTGAGATTCGTTCTGGTAACTTTCCTGTACTGTGTACCAGTTTGGTAGTACTCTTGCTGGCCCAACTAGGAGTTGTTGTAGTTGTTCCACTTGCTGTAAAGTCCTTGAAGGACAAATCATTTATGTTGTCTGCATCTTGTTGCATAACCCATACTCTTTGCCGGTCGTATATCAACAAAATAACCACCCGCCTAACTGAAAGTGAAGTAATCCTTTGTCGCAGTAAGGTCTTTTCACTTTAACTAAAAACTGAAAGTGAAGTGTAATTCTTCCTTTCAAAGAAGTTGTTCGTGGTCTTTGAAGAACTAATTGGCAACAGTCATTTAGACCATTATTACAATGGGTGACGGCTAAATATAGGGGGTTGGTGGGTCGGTTTACATTTGCTCGTATAGTGTAGTGGCCCATCATGAAGGATTCTCATTCCTTCGACCCGGATTCAAATTCCGGTACGAGCATTTTTCGATAAATATTCTAATTCTCTAATTACCAAGACTGTTCAATAATGACACAAACCAAATTGTAACTCCAACAGCAACAATGCATCCGATTACTAAGATCGTCATGGCACCATTAGCCATCGCTATCTTTCCACTCCGTTTCCATTTAAGCGCCAAAGAGCCAGCAGCAACAGGCAAGCCGAGAGCAACCAACACGACATTCCAAAACCCAAACGGGTCAAGAGGAACCGTAAAACCAATGCCCATTAGCAGTAATCCAGCCAGCCACGCAAGGCCTGAACCGGATAAGAAACTGCCTCGGGATTCCTCTTGTGGCTGGTCACCCTCTTCATTCGCGATTGTTTCTTCCACGTTAATTCCAAGCTCTTGATTGTATTATAGTTGCTTCCGTTTTCATTAATGTGCCTCGCACCATGGTATTTGCAGATAGTTTTCCGGTACGAGCATTTTAATCTAATGGTGATTAAAATTCACTTATATCTCCTGAAGAAAGGCATGGATAAATCTTAGATGATTTTAAAGACCTACTGATTAGAGGTAAACCATGCACGCCCGCACTCTTACCCTCGCTCTTTTGTTGTTACTTGGCTCCTTTTCGAACACCCTTTCCACTATACCATCCACCATCTTAGAAGACGAAAATGCAATCCAATTTGCGGGCGACACCGTTGATTGTGGAACCAACGCTTCGAACATCTCCTTTGAGATTGAGTCTTCTCAGGAAGAATACGACTTCGGCGACACTTACTCTGGAGCCCTTATTGCCTATTGCGGTCTTTGGGATGCCGCCTACAAGTTTGAATGGAACATTACCGATGACGACACTGGTGGTTGGCTCATAACGCCCATCTACTTGACATTTGAAACCAATACTTCAAGTGTCTCTTATGACCCTCTTTACACCGATCATTTCAACGAAATGCCCATTTCCCGCACCTACCTATCGGATGGAAACTTCACCGTTAATGCCTCTTTGCATGCTGATAACGGAAACGGTGGATGGGATTTCATCGCATCAACAAACGATAGTTTTACTGTCTCCACAAACCACTCAACAACAGCCTGTGGATTCAACCCGTCCTTGGTCGACCTGTATTCAACCACGCCTAGCACCTGGAACGAATCAAATTCGTCATGGGAATTAGTTGTGGATACGAATCCGATCCTCCCTATGGGCAGCAATGGTTGGGGCCTTTGGATATACGTTGATTGCTTTCAGTGGTATGCCGAGAACCGTCTTTCTTGGAGCCTCCTCAACACCAACTCATCAATAACGGCCAGCCAGGATTCGCACAATTTCTCCATGTACTCCGCAAATGGCTTTTTTAATTCCTGCGATCAGTATTGTGACCCATATAGCAACGGTAACGGAAGTTGGTTTTATTCACGATCATTCAGCCAGTTTGACTTATTAGAGGGCAATTATATCTACAGCGTTGCCATATCCAACTATAATGAGTCATCATTGTCATGGGAAATCTCTACAGAAACGAACTCTACTTTCGAAGTTTGGAACAGCACTGTGATTCCTGCTGGACCTCACACTGTTGACGATTCATCATTGACCCTTGAATTGACCAACACATCGTATGAACTCGATGAAACCGTGGTGGCTTTAATTGACATGGATTACCTTGTCATTGGTGAAGAATATGAGATGGCATGGTGGCTGTGGGACAGCGAGGACAATATTGTCTCACAATGGAACGACACATGGGTCGCCGATGAAAACAGCAGCAGCGAATGGGCCAACTTTTCTGGACTCTCAGCGGGAACCTACTGCTTGGAAGCAGCCCTGTATGTGAATCAAGGAATCCAATACTTCCTTCGCACGGCCGAAGAATGCTTTGTGGTGCTTGATGATGGAACTTCCGTGGACGATGACTGTGCAATGCCTACAATCACTGCGGCTTCCAACGAAACCCACTATGATGTGGGTGAGAGTATCTTCTTCACATTTATAGTGACATGCCCAACACCTTATGGCCAAAATATGAGCATTGTGTCCATCATTACAAATGACAATGTTGATATTGGACCTGCGACCGAAACATGGGAATCAAACAGCAACGAAACCATCGTGTTCTATTATGAGGATGCTGGAGTTACCCTTTACGGCCCTGGCAACTATACTATCTATGCTGAATTACAACTTGTAGATTCGGATGGCGATTTCACAACCCTTGCTTACGACGAAACATATTTCTACGTAAATTCACTAGACGACGATGAGGATGGTGTGATGAATGATGTCGACCAATGTCCCGGAACAGCTGTGGGCGCTTCTGTAAACGCGGATGGATGTTCAATATCACAACTGGATGCTGATGGAGATGGAGTCTCAGACATACTCGATGCTTGCGCAAATACTCCTGCTGGTGAAACCGTAGACATCTACGGTTGTAGTGATTCACAACTTGATGCTGATGGTGATGGCGTGATGAATAACGCTGACCTATGTCCAAATACTGCTACTGGAGAAACTGTAGACGTCAACGGGTGTAGTGATTCACAACTGGACGATGACGCTGATGGTTTCATGAATGATGCTGACCAATGCCCTAACACAGCTGCAGGTGAAACAGTGGATGCTGTAGGTTGCGCAGCATCTCAATACGATGCAGATGGTGATGGAGTGACTGACCTCACCGATCAATGTCCTGGTACTCCAAGCGGAGTTACAGTTGGAGCTGATGGATGCAATTATCCACCAGTGTGTGATATTTCATACGATGATGGTGCTGGAAATGTAGTAAGTGTGCAATCTCAATGGTCAATGGGAACCGGAACTTCATCGAGTTCACTCAGCCTACCAACAGGTACTTACGAATTCATACTAGAATGCACAGATCCAGAATATGATCTGTTGTCTATGACAGTTACTATAGACGGAGGTTCTGGAATGGTTTTCACTGGCTCCCCTCTCTCAACAGGAGGAATTTCGGTTCCAGTACAAGACGGAATGACACTTTCAAAGACAATCACATATTACTGGACTGATGGAGTTAATGTTGGAACATACGAAATTGATGTTTCATTGGTTGGTGATGATACTGCAGACCCTAGTAATGGCTTACCTGGTTTTGAACTATGGATTACTTTACTAGCAATTATCGCATCTTTATTCTTCAATAGAACTAGAAAGATAATTTGAGATTAATAGACTCTGAGTGGGGATGCCATTCTTCGCTACCATGGTATTTGCAGATAGTATTCCGGTACGAGCA
>JAACCR010000127.1 GCA_009937205.1 Methanobacteriota archaeon
CGCATATGTTTTTGCATCAACCATCTCATCTCCTCTTCTGCCAACTGTTGCAAGACCAAACTTGTTATGTCCTTCAGGAAGTTCTCCAACATATGAGCGTTCAAGATAGTCAAACTTTTCACCCTTCTCAGCAAGGAAAGCCTCTACCTGTTGGTCGATTGCAGCATTCAAGTAGAACGCTAAGATAATCGGAGCAGGTCCATTGATAGTCATACTAACAGAGGTATTAGCATCACATAAATCAAAACCAGAATACAATCGCTTTGCATCATCACAGGTTGCGATACTAACACCAGAGTTCCCTACCTTGCCCCAAATATCAGGGCGCTTTGCTGGGTCTCTTCCATACAATGTTACTGAATCAAAAGCGGTTGAAAGACGAACGTAATCTTGGCCTTGACTTAGATAATGGAATCGTCTGTTAGTTCGCTCAGGCTCACCTTCTCCAGCAAACATACGCGCTGATAACTCATCAGTTCTCTTGAATGGGAATACACCTGCAGTGAATGGGAAATGACCAGGTGCGTTTTCTCTACTGATGAATGAATACAATTCACCATCATCAGCAAAAGTAGGCAATACTACACGTGGAATCATTGAATGAGCTAAGGATTCAGTTGTGGTTTGAACGGTGAATGGTTTTCCTCTAACGTGATAAGTAAATTCACCACTTGCATATTGTTGGGCAAGGCTGCGGAATTGAGCGAGTGACTTTCTCGTCTCACTTACTTCATCAATCAGTTCATCAATCTGACTTTGCAGATCACTAGCAACATCAGTGGAGCCTCTTTGAGTAGCGTGTTCTGCCGCAGTCTCAAGGTGTTGACATAAGCGAAGTGTTTCAGCCATTCCACCATTCAGGGCATGGTAATCTCTAACAGTGGTGGCAATTTCTGAAAGATAGTAAATTCTTTCAGGTGGAATAACACCTTTGCGAACTCCCATCTCATCAACCGGTTTACTAGCATTAAAACCAACCATCTCAGCCAGTTTAATCCATAAGCGATCAACACCACCATCTGCGAATTGACTTGCGATTGTAGCAACTACTGGTAAGTCTTCATCAGCGATATCAAACATGTTTCTATTGCGACGAACTTGTTTACGGATTGCTCGTAGTGCATCTTCACTACCACGCTTCTCATACTTGTTGAGAACAACAACATCAGCAACATCGAGCATCTCAATCTTCTCAAGTTGAGTATGTGCTCCGAATTCTGCAGTCATCACATACATCGAATGATCAGCAACAGTTGTAATCGCATCGCTACCTTGTCCGATACCACTGGTTTCACAGAATATCAAATCAAAGCCAACAGCCTTTGCAACCTCTATCGCTCTGTCTAAGTTAGCACTAATTTCTGAACCAGAACCTCTGCTGGCAAGACTGCGCATGAAGAGGTCATTATTGGATAATGAATTCATTCTAATACGGTCGCCAAGTAGTGCTCCACCAGTTCGCTTACGAGTTGGGTCAACACATAACAGACATATTTTCTTGTCAGGATTATCTCGTAATATTCGTAGCATTACTTCATCCAATAAACTTGATTTTCCTGCACCACCAGTTCCGGTAAAACCGATTACTGGTACTTCCTTTTGTGATGAGCGACACTTGTCCAGAGTAGCCTTGAATGCAGAATCATCAGCAGTTTCAGATAGAGTTAGCAACAAACCAACCTTGGCCATATCATCAGCAGTTACCGGACCATCAAGGCTAGAAAGTCTTGATTCAGCGATCAGATCTGCCTTACATGCCTTCTCCATCAAATGATGAATCATTCCCATCAAACCCATGCTTCTACCATCATCAGGTGAGTAAATCTTTTCAATTCCAGATTGATGTAGAGTTCTGATTTCAGGAGGAGTAATAGTTCCTCCACCACCTGCAAAGATACGCACATGGGCACATCCAGCCTCATCCAATAATTGACGAATATAAGTCAAATATTCAACGTGACCTCCTTGGTATGAGGTCAGTGCAATAGCGTGTGCATCCTCTTGTACTGCACAATCAACAACAGCCTTAGCAGATTGATCGTGACCTAAATGAATTACTTCAGCACCAGATGATTGAATCAATCTGCGCATGACATTTATTGCCGCATCATGGCCATCAAAAAGAGATGCAGCGGTGATGATGCGAACTGGACCAGTAGTTGTTGTGAATACTGGGTCTTGCTCGGCTTGGCCAGCCGAATCAGTAGAACCATCATCGTCTGCCATGTTTATCCCTGCCGCTTTGAGTTCATCAATACAGCCCCTATAGGGGCTGGTCAAATTAAACAAAGGAAACTTCGTCTTTTGCTAATGGTGGAAGTCCTTTCTTAGCCCGTATATAATCGGTATAATTACCGTAGTATACCTTGATAATTCCATCATGCAATTCCCAAATACGATTGACCACTTGGTCGAGGAACCATCTATCGTGAGAAACTGTAATCAGAGAACCAGTATAGGCTTTCAAAGTATCTTCCAATGTGTCTTTGCTAGCCATATCCAAGTGATTTGTCGGCTCATCCATCAGTAACAAATTATTATCTTCAAGTAGTAATTTGAGCAGTGCAACCCGCGCTCTTTCGCCACCAGATAATTGACTTAGTTTGGTCTCAACTTGCTCGCCTGTGAATTGGAATCTCCCGAGTGCTGCTCGGACATCGCCATATTTGAAATCTGGACGCAATTGGGAAATCTGCTCTACAGGGCTCAGATTAAAGTCTAATGTTGCGTGGTCTTGATGAAAATATCCAATCACACAACCGGGTGCTAAATCTCTCTTACCACTGGTTAGTTTCAAATCACCATTTATCAGTTTTAACAAAGTAGTTTTTCCTTGACCATTACCACCAACAATTCCAATTCTGTCACCCTTTCTAATCTCTATATCCTGATTGTGCAATATCGGCTTTTTGAGTCCTTCAAAGGTCATGCAAGCATCTGTTATTTCCAGTACATCCATACTGCCTTTATCGACTGCATCAAGGGTCATTATCAGTGCTTTGCGTTGCTTTGGAACTCTTGCTCTATGCAACTTTACTTCTTGTTGCATTCTCTCGATCATCTTATGCTTTGCAGAGATAGATTTGTCGAATTTATTTGCTCTTTTCATTTGTGCAAGAGCGCCCATTGTAGCTTGAATCTTCTTTTCAGTATTTTTGATTAGGTCCCCTAAAGCAGCCTCACTCTCAGCCTTTTGCTTAACGAATTGAGAATAGTTTCCTTTCCAATTCCAAGCTCTTAGGTTGTCCACCTCAACGATTCTAGTACAGACTTGGTCTAAGAAAAATCTGTCGTGAGAAACGATTAGTTGTGCACCTTTGAATTCTTTTAGGAACTTTTCAAGCCATTCAGTTGTTTGAATATCCAAGTGATTGGTCGGTTCATCGAGGAACATGACATCTACTCCAGATAGCCCGACCAGTTGGCGAGCCAGTGCTAATTTTGCTTTTTCGCCACCAGAGAGATTGTTAACAGGCATTTCCATTGGATGCTTATCCAATCCAAGAGTTTTGAGAATACCTTTGGCGATAGATGCAACATTGCCGCCGCCACTAGATGCAAGCGTCTGTTGAAGTTCAGAATAACGTTCCATTACAGTTTCCCAATCGCCTTCATAGAACTCCGGTTCTATCATTCTCGCTTCAATTGCTGCAATTTCCTCTTCCAGTTCTTGAAATTGGCGTCCTTTACGGCTTAATTCTTGCTCAATAGTCTGGTTAGAATCTATATCGCGAATCTGAGTTAGATAAGCAAGCCTAATCCCAGGAGCTAATCTAATGTCACCAGCATCTTGTGATTGTTCGGATATTGTGTTGAGCAGTGTTGTCTTTCCTGCACCATTATGGCCAACGATCCCAATCCTGTCTCCATCCTTGACCAGTAGATTGACATCGCGAAGAACATCAACTGCACCAAAGCTTCTATCGATGCTTTCAACACTGATCAACTCTCGAACCATGAGACTCCCTATTCAAGTCCCCTTGCCACCCGTTCTTAAAGCAAATGCTTCACTATGAAAGCGATGTATCAATCAAAGGAGGTGAATGCAGTAACAATTCTTGCTCGTTTTGATAATTTGTTGGTGCGGGCAGCTACTAATTTTCTTCTCAATGCTAATTCATCTTTCATACCTGGGCACAATATCAAGCAAACAGCGAAACCAAGGATAGTTCCGACAATTACTGAAGGTAGCAATGAAATTCCCAAGATGAAACTATTTGCAATTCCAGTAATAGAACCACCAATAATTCCGATGCCCAGTGGCTTCTGAGTGAGGGAGAAGAGGGAGGTTTGTACAGACTCTGCTAACTCATCCGCAACGTTGCGGCTGATAGCAATCATTTCTGTAGCCTCTTCAGTCATTTGATAACATTCAAAAACGACGGTATATAGTATAAATGCCGTCATGGGCAGTTTCTAGTGGTTTTTTATCCGGATTATACATAATCAAGCAACAATTCTGCTGTTTTATGGAATCTTGGTAATGTTAATTGGTAAAAATTAACAATAGTAGTTTAATCGGTAGGATGATGAAGGATTGCTCATTTAGTAATTCTATGGACATCGCTTCAGAGTTGGTTAATGCTGCGAAAAAACTGTCAGCAGTATGCGATTCCCTAATTCCTACAATCGAGCAAAAAACGATCGTCTGCCATGCTACCAACCCAATTAATTATGCTTGGGAGCATCATTTACAATATCTAAATAAATGGGGTTCGAGAGGTGGAAAAACAATTCTTTTGGGAATGACTCCAGGTCCTTGGGGTATGGCGCAATCAGGAGTGCCATTCGGTTCAACTGATATCGCCAAAACATTCCTAGAAATCGAACCTCATAGTTTGCAAACACCTACCAATGCTCACCCAAAGAGACCGATTGAAGGTTTATCCTTACTGCGACAAGAAGTGTCGGGTGAGCGTCTTTGGGGTTTGATGGAAATGCATTACAAAACTGCTGAGAACACATTTGACAATATTTTCGTAGTAAATCATTGTCCACTTTTATTGTTGGGAGAAAGCGGTAAAAACCTTACTCCTGATAAATTACCTACGACAGTAATGAAACCAATTTTGGATGCTTGTGACCAACATTTGCTAGAAGTTGTTGATATTTTACAGGCGGATAGGATCATCGGAATTGGAAAGTATGCAGAATCTAGAGCTAGAAAGGCTCTCTCCGCAGGTAAGTCTGGTAAAGGTCTCTCCAAAGATGGACGGCAAATTCACATCTCTACTTGCTGGCATCCAAGCCCAGCAAGTCCACTAGCAAATAAAAATGGCAGTGATGATTGGAGAGCGAATGTAATCGCTGCCTTAACCGAGGATTATTGAATCAAAGATTGTTGATTGCATCATCGTGCTTTGTTAGCAAGTTGCGCAACTTTACCTTCATTGAAGGAGTTAGTAAATCATTATCAGTTGTCCATTCTTCATGATCTAAAATAATACTACCAGCGACTTCATATCCCTTCCAAGCAGGTGCTACCATATTGTTGGCTTTCAATTCAGTGAGTAACCAATTCTTGACATTTTGGTCTTTACACATTTCAGCATCATCATTTGGAAATTTAACATTAGCATCGGTTAAACCAGTCTTGAGGGCATCCATATTAGGATGAACAATCAAGTATGTTTTGACCATGTTTCTTCCATCGAGAACAGCGCCTTCCACATATGGTGAAAGTTTGACATTTTCTTCAAGAGGTGCAGGAGATACATACTTTCCATTTTCCAACTTGAATTGGCTCTTGACTCTTCCAGTAATGCATAGGAGTCCATCAGAAGTTAATTTTCCTAAATCCCCAGTTCTAAATTTACCAGGTTCCATTATAACTTCAGCAGTTGCTTCATCATTATTCCAGTATCCCATCATTACGTTTGGTCCTTGAACAATAATTTCTCCCTCATCTGGGCGAGCAGGGTCATCCCATGCATCGGTATCAATAATGACATTAACACCATTTGCAACTCTTCCAACAGTATTCAACTTAGACATTCCAGGGCCAGACCATCCATTTGCTGAAACGAGTGGGGAGGTTTCGGTCAATCCATATCCTTCATAACAATTGAATCCAACCATTTGGATAAAAGAAGCAACATCAGGGGATAAAGCAGCAGCTCCAGACATACAGAATCGGATGTTTCCACCGAATCGGGCACGTACCTTGCTCCAAACCAACTTATCCCAGAGTTTGTCAAAGAAGCCATTTGGTGCAACAGCGTCACATTCAACCCCAGCCTTTTTGATTCTCTTTGCAGCAGATTTCTGCGCTTTGCCAACAAATACCTTCTTCAAACCAGTTGCACTTTCGAATTGGGAATTGACTCTATCGTAGAACTTACTCCAAACTCTTGGTACTGCAATCAATACTGCTGGCTTGATCTCTTGACATTCATCTGCGATTCTTGTCAAGTCTGAAATCAAGTTGATATGAACTCCAGAACGAATCATCCAGTGTAAATCGAAAGTTGAACCGAATGAGTGAGCCCATGGTAGGAACGCAGCATTCTTATCGCCAACATAGATTGTGAACGTTGACTGTACACAAAGAATATTGGATAATGTATTCCAATTAGAAAGCATTACTCCCTTTGGATTTCCTGTTGTTCCAGATGTGTAAATCAATGTGTTGAGTGCGAATGGGTCATCTGCAATTTCAAAGTCTCCAGCACTACGTCCAGCGCTAACAAATTCTGCCCATGTGTGGACAGTTACTCCTTCCGGAGGTAGTTCATTTGCAGGTTCATCACCAATTAGTAATACTCCAGCGGATGGCCAGCCAGCAGCATCTGCTGGCATTGTTTTTACCAATTTGTCCAATGTTGCTGAATTTTGAATTGCAATAAGTGATGGTGCAGAATCGTTCAAGATATATGCCCATTCTTCAGGATGTTGGTGAGTATACATTGCTGTATAAGCTGCACCGATTGCGTTTGCTCCATAGGACAATGCTGCCCATTCTACTGAATTATTGAGAATTAATGCAATACGATCGCCTGTAGATACACCGATTGAATTCAATTGCTTACCAACAGAAGTTGATAATTCTCCAAATGTATTGTAATCCAAATGAACTCTATCCATTCCTTTAGCAGGAATATATCCAAAACAATTCAAATCTCCAAATCGCCCAACACTTGTCATCAACATTTGGTATAAAGTCCGAGGATCATCTCCTTCAGGTGTCTTCCATTGTCGGTCGTCCGATTGTTTTTCCCAAGCCATCTGCTGCGCTGCCATATTCACTAAGTGTGGCATCAAACACTTAAACAATGGGCCGGTTTCACAATGGAGAATCTTTCGATTTACTGAGCAAAAGTTCATTCTTCGTCTTCACGACGTGTCGTGAAAATGAATCCTATAGCGATTGCAGCAATAGTTCCAACAACACCAATTGCAGGTAATCCTCCACCGGAGCTACTGCCACTACTCATGATGAGAATTGACATTGTTCCAGTATTTCCATTGACAGTTCCATCAAAGGCTGTGACTGTGCATGTGATAAAGTCAGCAGTTGCGTATCCAGAAGACAATGTATCCGTGGTCGCACCAGGGACTGCAACGCCATTTATCGACCACTGAATCAGTGAAGCATCAGGATCCATATCTGGGTCGCTATATGTGTAAGAACAAGTCAGTGTATCGGTTTCAATTGGTGATGGTGGCGTGATTAATACATTGGAGACCGATGGTGCAGTGTTGTTAGCAGGTTGAACAAAATAATATCTATTCATGGTGTTTCCTTGAGCCATTCCATCATGTGCAATCGCTTCACAGTGGACAATATCGCCAACAACAAAACTGCCTGCAGGAATAATATTATTCAAAATGCCAGTACTGATTTGGACGTTGTTAACATTCCAAGTAAAAATCGATTGATCAGGGTCGTTATCAGGATCGCTGTAGGTTGCACCTTGAGCGTAACAATCCAGTGCATCGCCTGAATAGGCAACAGGAATCTGTAGCGTGTATGCGATGGTAGGTGGTGAATTTGTTGCAGCACCTATGATAGTGAAACACGTTGTTCCACCGTTATCTGTAAGGAATACATTCGCCTCATACAAATTCGCTAATACACAATAATCACCTGGACCAAGTCCAGTAAAGGTGTCGTAGAAGTTAATGTTGACGGATGTTGCAACCCAAGTTTCCATACCTCCGGTGAGGTAATTGGTCGTTCCAACTTCAAAGACGTAATATTCCAAGATATAATTAGCACCTGTTCGGGTACAATTTACGTAGAATGTTGCATCTTGGTCATCTCCATTTGCATAAGTAGAAGCGTCCATCCAACTCCAAACTTGTGTGTATGAACTATTCAAGCCACAAGGGTCGAGAGGGGTACTTCCTCCACCACCGCTGCTATTCCCGGTCACTGTGAAACATGTGGTTTCAAAATCAACAAATTGGTATGCTCCACCACTGACCATGTAGAGTGTTGCGTTGACACAGTACGTGTCTTGTGCAAGGTTACTCCAACTGTCATCCATTAACTCATAGGAATCGGTTTCAGTCCAGTTCCATACTGCGTAATCACTCCATGTTCCGCCACTTGTGGAATAGGTAAAGACATGTAATTCGTAATCCTTAGTGTTGACACTACAATCGACGTAGTAGTCTGAATACACCGTCGTTCCCTGCGGATAACTTTGTGCATCGGTCCAAATCATCAAGTCGGTCATTGAAGGGTCATTACCACATGTAAGCACAGTGTAATTCTCTGTAACAGGAGTCATTGTCATCAAGACAGTTCCACTGGTTTGGAAGGTCAAAGCAGATACGAAGGCTGTTGGGTCGTTCGGGTCAAGCATTTCTGAAGCTTCAATTCCGCGAATTGACATTCGTTCAACAGGTGTTGAGAAGGTGTAAGCGACACCTCCGTAAATGTCAGTATTTGAATCGTACCAACCATTGGTTCCGTAAAAGTACAAATCAAACACATTATCGCCATAACCCAATGGAATTTCAACAGAAACAATAGAAGGGCCACTATATACAACATAATCATAACCAACTGCGACCACAGGATCAATCCAAACTGAAACTCCAGATTGGTTAAAGAAGAACCAGAATGAATTGGTTTGATTCCAACAATCATCAATAGTTACATTCGAAGGACCGACATCCCAATTAATCTGTGAACAGTTAACAGGCATTATCGGGTTTGTTTGATTATTTCCACCAGTATTATTTCCAGCGGTGTTATTTCCGCCAGAAGAACCATTGACAACCCAAAAGCAAGTTTCTTCAAAGTCTAAGAATGTCCCAGCTTCATACAAAGTGGCATTCATACAATATTCTCCAGCACCAAAATTCGCGCTATTATCGGAGAATTGCATAGGATTCCACTGTGCAGTCCAACCGAACCAAGGGCTACCTCCGTAGAGAACAGTTGTTGTATTACGAATCCACGAATCAATAGTGTAGTTATTCCCAAGAATTGTGCAATTGACCTCATAACCCATATTGACGGTATCGCCAACTGTATAGGTAGTTGCATCAGTCCAAATCATCATGTCGGTTAGATTGCTGTAATTCCCGCAATTATTGTTACTACCAGTATTATTTCCACCAGTATTGTTTCCACCAGTATTGTTTCCACCGGTATTATTTCCACCAGTATTGTTGCCACCAGTATTATTTCCACCAGTATTGTTGCCACCGCTACCACTTGAGTTCGTTAATGTAAAGCAAGGGTAATCAGAGTCAACATAAGTGGAAGTTCCACTAGTTACATCCCAAAGGGTTGCATTTACACAATAAGTGCCTGCAGTCAAGTTTGCCCATGCTTCACTCATGTACTCATGGCTATTTGTTTCACTCCAATTCCAAAATGAGTAACTGGACCAGCCACCTGCACTATTAGAAATAGTAGCTTCGAGAGTGTAGTTATTTCCAATCACTGTACAATTGACATCATAGTAACCATAAACACCATTCGACCATGTACCCCAAGTTGATGAATCAGTTGAAGCCCAAAGATCGGTTAGGGATGAGTCTGAACCGCATGATGTGTTGTTTCTTGCAGATGTTAGTGATGGACCTTCAACACTTGTCTCAAGAATTTCTTCATCACTCGTGCTCGGTATTTGAGCAAAACCATTTGATAGGATTTGAACAAATAGTAAAATGGTAATCAGAGGCAGTGACATTTTTGGCATGATGGGCGCATGTACTCCCCGTATATAAATTAAATTTATTCAAAAAATACTTCAAAATCATCATTCCAATCAACATTGGTAGCATCGAACCATTGTTGTGGATTTTGATAGGCACCAGATTGACTATTTTTACGTATATTCTTAGCACGTTGACTTACCAGTTTCCAAGCTGTTTTCTCTCCAATGCCTGGAATCGCTTCAAGTTGCTTTTGTGATACATTGTTATGATTCAGATTAATTTCTACTCCAGTGATCGAACGAGCACCATGGCCTGTGACAATTATATCGGATTGAGTTTCTAATGGAATATGGTATTCAACTCCAATTAGGATTGGATATGCGCCTATTTGACGTCCGAAAGAAATACCCGCCTTACCATGGCAATCTTTGCCTGTATGTGCTTCTGTTTGGTGTGCTGCAAGGCGAGTTCTTCCATCATGAGTTTCCCAATGCACATCGCATAACTTTTCACCCAAAGGGAATAACTCTTGTAATAAGGGCCCATCAATGTCATCTCTAACGCTTGATTTGAATGAATTGAAGTCTTTTTGCGAAATATCTTGAAAACCTTCACCTTCTACTTGGCGAATGTTGATTCTGCGAAGCAATAGGCCCTCATTCCGAATCTCGTGTAAGAGATTGAGGTTTAGATCATATGATGCTGAAGATTCACCATTTAATCCAGCAATAAAGTTCAGTCCTGGTAATAGATTTGGTAATCCGCGTGCTCCACGTCCCCGACCATGCTTATTGATGAGGCGGATTGCACTCTTCAATTGTGCAGAATCACAATTCAACCAATTTGCTTGATGGACATTAGGGTCTGCTGATTCTAAACCGAATGATAGAACTGCACCATCCGATAATGTTTCAACCAAAGTTTTTGTAATCTCTTCAGAAGGTTCAAGATGTTCTGCAATAATAGATGGATTACCATTGTCTGTATGAAGGATGTCAAGACGTTCATCTTCTCTTAATCCATGCAATAATTGAGCGATAGGTTCAGGGTTCGGAATTGGATATTCTAGTTCTTGCACACCATCGGCCATGTAGGTGTATGTGTCGGTCATACCACCAAGACGAACATGTTCAACACCTGATTCATGGGCTAAACGAACTTCTTCAATGACATCTTCTGGTGTCCGCCAAATCGGAATACCCTTTTTCGGTTCTATGCAAAATTTACAACCTCTCTTGTAACGAACACAGCCTTGGTAAACTTCGACTTCATAGGTAAGAGGTCCTCTATTTTCTTCATCTCCTAAATCTGGATGTTGAGTTACAGCCTTGCTAGTAGCACCAGATTGGGCCCATAAAGTCCACTGCTCGGCAGTTCTACGGCAATGTTTCCATTGACCTGATTGTAAGAAATTAGAAAGAGTAGCGTCGGTATCTTGCACAGCTAAAAACAGGTTGCTGCGTAATGGATTCCAACCTTGTTGACGCCATCCCCGGATAGCCCATCCACCGAATAGAGCAGGGACTTGGGAAGGTAATTGTCGAATAATATTACGAGTTTCCTTCAATGAAATCGGAGTACCTCTCAAATATCTTCCAGGAACAACCGCACCAGCAATACAAGCCAGACCAGTAACATTTGCCAATCGCGCACTTGCAGCATCCTCACCTTCAACACGAATAAAATCGCGCCACTGGTCAATAGTGACGTAATCATATTCTATTTTTGCTTGCTCAAGAACTCCGCATAAGTAGCGAATATGAAATCCAACGTAAGGAGGAACGCCGAATGCGGCTGGTTCATCCTCATAACCATCGAGGACTAACCATCGGGGTGATGTTGACTCGACCATGACGTCAACTCATATCTGTTCGCTATCATTCTTTCTTAGGATGTGGGCGGCTGCGAGGTTTCTTTGAATCTTGTTCTTCCTCACGCATTGCTTGAAGTTCACGATTGGATTTTGCAGGTTTTCCATCCCCGCCTTTGGCAGCATGAGAACTCTTTTTCCCACCTTGTGCAATGTCGACTTTGATTTTACGGCCCATCAATTCAGAACCGTTCATCTTAGCAACGATCTCTTCGCCTTTGTCACCTTCAGCTATCCAAATAAAAGCAAATCCCTTTGGCTTACCTGTGTTTTTATCAGTCGCTAAAACCATTCCATTAACGGTTGCAGTTCCTTCAAAGTGCTTTTTGATAGCCTCTTCAGTTGCTTTGAATGGAAGATTGCCAACATATACTTTAGTTCCTTCAGGGTCTTTTCTCTTGTTATTTCCCTTCTTGCTATCATCATCAGCATCCTTTACAGCAATTCTACGGCCACCAATTTTATGGCTATTTAGGGCACTGATTGCAGCAGTTGCCTCATCCTTGCTTGAGAATGTAATGAATCCGAATCCTTTGTTAGCAGTTCCATCACCAGCAGGTAAGAAACAATCTTTGACAACTCCGTGTTTTTCAAACAAATCTCTTATCTGCTCGGTTGTAACTTCTCTTGGTAGTCCACCGATGAATAAACGAGTTCCAGGTGCAGGCTTATCACGACGTCCTCCAGCGCTACCACCTTCACCTTCAAATCGGAAGTAACTTTTTTCCCGACCGTCTTCACGAACATCAGCAGCAATGAATGTTGCTCGACCTGATGGTCCCTTTGCGAATAATGTTTCAGCTTGCTTACCCCATCTTTTTCCAGGATTGTTTAGAGCACTTGCACCTGTTTCAAGTTCAGCCCATCCAGCAGCAAAATTATCTGCTAATGCTCTGAAAGATTGATAGTCACAATTTGGACACTTTACATTCCAATCTCCATTTAATTCAGCGATTAATATACTTCCACAAGGAGGGCATATAGCGTGTAATACTCCACAATCATTTCTATCTCTAAAACTGATACTGACCACTGGTGAAACCCGCTTGACTTCTGCACGGCAGATGTCTCTGCGGCGAACAGCATCACTTGTTTGATGCATATAGCGATCAACCAAATCTGTGACACGGAATTGACCATATAATTGATCAGGAGTTATACTACCAGTTTGCCCTTCAATAACGAGGATTTGCGCTTCTCCATTTTTCTCATTCAATCGAGTAATTTCACAAATGACAGTATCACCAATACTAACGCTGTTAACCATCTTTGTCGCTGCGACTGAACCGATACCCTCAGCGATTGAAAATTGTTCAATAACTGTAGAAATAATAGTTCCATTTCTCTCAATAGTGCCTTCACCTGCCTCACATTCGGAGGTAGTTGACACTTGCATTCCCTGGGTGACGAGGCTCGCCGTCATTTTTATCATTCCTTAAGCAGACTTGGCCCAATGAGGGACTCAAATCGTATCGCTCTAATGTTGGGGGGTAGCCCACCCCTTTTCAAACTCTCTCATCACCATCGAGTTCTAACCTTGCCACAAATGTAATACTGTGAATAGATCTCATTCAATATCATCAATCTCTTCAATTGGTATTTTAGAATTACCAGGTCGATGGAATCTCCAGCAAATAATCTCGGTGAAAGCCTTTCCTTTAGAGTGATGTGAATAAGTTGGAGGTAGGCGGAATTTACTTTCTAATACCCCCTCAATCTCCCATCCATGCTCTTTTGCAAGAGATTCTAAATGAGTTGCTTTTGCAGAATGTAATACGTGAATAGATTCAACATCTAGCCCAAATGCATATTGCAATATTGCACGGTCAGCCCGTTTACTTTGAACTCCCCATGGTGGATTCATTACGATAAGATCTACATCGGAAACATCGATATCATCAATACCTACAAATGCTTCAATTACAGTTGTTGATGCAGAAAATTTAGATTTCAAATTCTGACAATTCTTTCTCGCAATTTCCGCAGCGAGTGGATCTGCCTCAACCAAGGTAACTTTTTCAGCTCCAATGAAAAGACAGCCCAAACCTAATATCCCATTTCCAGCACATAAGTCCAGTACATGTTTCCCATCAACATTGTCTAATTGGTCAACACCTAACATCCAATAGGCTGCTAAGTCACCCTCTGTTGCGTATTGCTCAAGTTCAACATTTGAGCATGGGTGAGGAATTAATTTTGATAATTCAATGGCCAGATGCTTTGGCCGCATCATTGCATTCACCAACGTGGCTGACGGAATTGTTGGTTTTGGTGTCGCTGTTGAGCAGCGATATCTGCTTGTTGGCGCATTTCTTGAACTCTCGCCATCGTATTGTTTTGATTTTGAGGTTGTCCAGCAGAAAGTCGCTGGTAGTGAATTTGTTCAGCCTCTGAACGAAGGCGAGCAAGGAGTTGTTCTCCTGGTTGTTGGTTACCACAAAATCTGCAGAAACGGATACCATCTTGGTGCTGTTGTCCACAGTTGATACAGAAACCCATTTCTCTCCCTCATTCAATGCAGTGGTCCGACCATTTTGAACCTACTCATCCCATAGCGGTCAATTGCAAGAAAACAGGCCATGTTTCAAATCCAATTGCCAATGCTCTTTCACTGAGATCTTCCCACCTTGGGTCATTCATCATTTCAGTAGGTTCTACACCCGCTGCCATTAGTCCAGTTACCAATTCTCTAAATTCAATTTCAACATCAGACATTTCTGGTAATTCTTCAACATCAGGTTCTGGAAGGCTGACACTATTATTGTCAGTAGTAGGTTGTGAATCATTAAATGATGATTCAAGGGTTGAATGATCTACAGCCTCATCTGGAACTGGTGCTACAGGGGATGCACCTGGTAAAGGAACAAATGACATCTCATCATTGGTAGTAACTTCTTCCACAACGCTGGCCATTACCTCTTGATTGAATCCATCGGTCATAGCCTGTATATTCGATTCAACTTCTACTACCACAGGGGCAGGGGCGGGAGGCTCAACACTTTGTTCAGCAGTAGGTTCAACTGCTGCAATATTGACTTTTTTCTGTAAGCGTCCGATTCCCAAAACTTCAGCCTGTTGTCTTGCCATTTCTGCGGCTTGACGTCGTGGCAAAGAAACGAAACACTTCCCAGGTATGCTAGAAGGCGGGAATGGCAAGTAATAAGTTTCAATCTGTGGAAGAGAAGGGTGACTAAAGCATAGCATCATTTCACTTTCAAATGGTCTTTGGTTTGGTAAACCCATGGAGAACGGAACCGAACTAACCTCTACTGTTCCGCGTAACCATCCTTCACTCGTTATCAACTGTTGTAACCAAGGGCCCATGTCCGGTGTTGCTAAATCTACGAATTGGAAAGATGCATCTCTTGGATCAAGTCCTTGTTCCTCTAATAATTTAGCCTCCGCTCGAGGACGATGGAATACAGTAATCACAGGTTGTCCGTGCTCAATCATATCGCCGTGAAGTTCCAATAATTTACGCTGTTTTCGTGGTAGAATTAGCAATATTTTCATCCTTGTGGCTTGGTCGTCCCACATTTCTCCCCATCTTTCTTCAGCTTCTACAATGAGTTGACCAATAGTCATATCCGGAATTAACGCTGTGATTCCCATGCCGCACCAATGCTTAGGAGTGAGGCTCATCGTTTAGCAATAGCGCCAAAGCGATTAGTCAAGATAACCTTCGCTCAAGGCGAATTCAGCCAGCAAAACAACACCGCCAGCAGCCCCTCTAATCGTGTTATGAGAATATGCTTCAAAGGACAATAGATCAGGCTTTATCAATTCGAGATTACCTACTGTTATCGCCATTCCAGCTCTTAGATTGCTACTCGGTTCAACATCTTGAGGGAAGTTTTCACCATCAGCCCAAAGATGTGCAGTAGTATCAATTTGTTCAACCAATTGAATCGGATTAGTCGGCGCACTTGGTAGATTGAGCAATTGGGGAGTTGAGTGAAAAGTTGACATTAACATCTTTATTTCTGAAAGAGTAGTTGGATTCAATAATTTAACAGTGACGAATACCTGATGTCCATCCTTTCTTGGAACTCTTTGACAAATGATATCTGTGTCAATGGAGGCATTTGTAATATGAACCGAAGACTTTGGGTTTTTACGCGATGGTTCATCATTTGTTTTTCCGAATATATAGCGAAGTTCACTGGCAGTTTTTCTTGCCTCATCTTCTATCTCTGGATCAACAATTCCAGCTAGTGCATTTTCATCGAATAATAATCTCCACCCACCTCCTGAAAGGGCTTGTTCACTACGCATGTTAACCGATTTAATTCCCAGTAACTTGCTAAGTGGAGCTAGAGGCATTGCCATTGGAATCAATGTGCAGTTGGTTGAACAAACCATAGGCAAACCATCAACAGCAAAATGTTCCATATGTTGTGGATTAATTTCTGCAATTACCAGTGGAATACCATCAACGCACCGATATGCACTGGCATTAGAGAATATAGCAAATCCGGATTCAGCCAACATCGGTTCAACATCTTGCGCTATTTCACCAGGAATTGCAGAGAATACAATGCTAACTCCAAGGTCGAGTAATGTATTACATATTTTCGAATCGGCTAAATCTAAAACAGTCATATCAGAAATATCAGGTCTTTCTTGTTCTAGTTTCCATTCGATAGTATGCAAGGACTTTCCTGCAGTATCGGGGCCACCACAGACAGCAGCCAATTCAAACCAAGGGTGGTTAACCAATCGCTGTTGCAACCTTTGACTAACGAGTCCACTAGCGCCTAGTACCGCACATAGACGCTTTGCCATAGATGAGCCAATGAATTGCTGTCTTTGACTGTTTGTAAAGTGGCTTTAGTCCTTAATACCCAAATTTCCTTCCCCTAATCTTAGCTCTACCGGAGTTGGAAATATTTTACGAACCAATAATTTGCGAAGAATAATCCACCCATCAGGTACACTTCCAAGTTTTGCTTCTCCAAGTCGTTTTGAGTATCTTATCGGGATAAATGAAATCTTGATTCCTTCAACAGCACAAGAGGTGAACATCTCTGCTTCGATCTCAAATCTCATACTATTCAATTTTAATTTGCTCAATGACTCTCTATTGAATGCCCAGAATCCAGAGCAGAGGTCATTGGTTCCTATTCCGAATAAAGTAGTTGCAAACCAAGTTAATAGATGATTTCCTAAATAATTTAATCGAGTCATAGCACCGTCATCAATCCGACCTCGCAAACGGTCACCGACGATTATTTCTCTATTTGGTAAGAGTTTGACAAAGTTAACAATTTGTTCGGGATGATAGGTTCCATCACAATCCACCATGATCCAACTGTCACTTTTTGATTTCAAAAAATGTAAAAATCCCAAGCGCATTGCAGCACCTTTACCACTTCCTTGCTGTCTAATTACTTCAGCACCAAGCGCTTTTGAGATTTTCACAGTATCATCTGAACTGCCACCATCAACGACCATTATAGAAACATCCCAGCCCATTTCTTCTAACTTTGAATGAGGGATTCGCGGGATAATTTCTGCCACACCCTCCGCTTCATCAATAGCGGGAAGCATCACTGTTAGGTGTGGCATGTATACTGGTTGAATGTTAATTGGTTTTGATGCCTTCGCTTATTTAGGCCCTATTCTATTAGTTCAATCCAGTGTAAAATCAATCCCGATTGGTCGAAAACAACATCTCCTCTACCGCTGAGCCCCGTAGGGTTTATCCACATCTTTGAAGAAGTAGAATTATCCCATTTTATTGAATAATTTATATTCGGTGAGAGTTGATTATTTTCAATGTAAAAACAATCTTCAATAAAACCGCTTCCCCGCAGTAAGAGATTCTTGCTTTCAATTAGACTTTGACCCAAGGTTGTTATCGCAGAGTCTACATCACCGATTCTTTCTATTAAGACGCATATCGTTGTCGAATTACTTTCTAAATTAGAAAATATATTTAAAAATTCTAGCTCTAAATCAACCCCTTCTTGAATAAATATTCTTTTTTCATTTGCTGAGATTGGATTTAGGAACTTTTGAGATGCCCATGTATCAGTTCTTTGCTGACATGAAGTTATGCAGTGTTGTTCACCAATTGCAATAAAGTCACTTTGTGACTGATTGCCGTTGGGCATCAGTTTCCACATTTTACTAGAATCAATATTCTCTATTTGGTTCCAATAATCAGATTTTGCTAGATAGAATTGCATTACCCCTCTTGGCGAGGTTATCGCATGAGTTACCGCTAATCTTGAAAGCGAATCAACATCATCTAACTTGATTGCTGTTGTAACTTCAGATTGGATTGAAGATTCTAATTCTACCAACCCCAGAGTAGGTATGCTAGTTAATTGGATATGGGATGGCACATCCCATAAATGACCCCAATGTGTGTTTTCAGAGTAAACAATACTGCCCGCTGGCAAATCTATCAGCGATTCTCTAATCTCTAAATCAGAATTACTAATCGGGCGTAATTCATCATGCTGTGACATTTCAATCATCATTACCAATCCTGAGCAAAATGCCAACATTATTGCAACAATAATTGTGAAAACAACTCTTTGGTTAAGATGGGGATCCCATCCATGTGTTAGAATTCGATTCCCGCCCCCTTCTATTCTCAAATTTGTTGTAGGGCTTAACCAAAGAGCAACTAATGCTGCCAATGGAATATGGAATGCATGCATACTCATTGAGTATAATGTATAGGATAGTAATGACAAGATTGGTAATTTATCAAAACCTTCGATGAGATGAATTCCAGTTAATAACCAAAGTAAGCCAATCCAAATCGTCAAGATACGGCCTTCAATATTATCACGTAAACGATATGCTGCAAACATTCCAAATATCAATAATAATCCATTGTAAAATATTAGCGGCCTTCCACCTTGCCAACCATATTCAGCAAAGACTGCTGATTCTAACATTCTCGGAGCGAGAATGAATAGCGCAATAGCCGCTGCGGCTAGTAATAATATTGAACTTACAATCAATATTTTTCTAACACTATTACCTATTGATTCATTTGTAGTCAATCCAATAATGATATGTGAGAGCATTAGTAATCCGAGATAAATTGCACCAGTTGGATGTATTAGCGCTACGCATACTACGGCGATAACAAATGCTCTAGTATGATATTTCACATCGGTTGATGTTTGTCTCAATAGAACTAGCAATCCAACAACCAATCCCAGTAGACTTGCTACAGTTGGGTATCCTGAATCAAATGTTTTTGCGAAAATACCCAACCCTAAAACCATTGCAAAAATAGATTCAACACCTGCTCCATTTCGGTCCATTGCACCCCATATTCCTAGCATGATTGCGAATAATGAATAGTGACCTAACTCAAAAACTGCGACAGCAGAATCAAGATCTAATGCGCTAGCGATGAATGCAGATAATGCCGGATAAGCAGGAGGATATGTCCAGTATCCAAGGTTTGTTCCAGTTAAAGCCAAACTACCAGTGAGGCCTGCTTGGCCGCTTAGGACCGAGAAACCAATCCAGTCAACTCCAAATGGGAGGTCTTGAATCATTGGAATTAATAGGACGCTAAAGCAAATAATAAATGCGATAATAGATTTCCAATTTACCCTATTTACCTGAATCCATTTCTGAGCAGCAACTTCATCGCCAATTTCCTTATC
>JAACCR010000128.1 GCA_009937205.1 Methanobacteriota archaeon
CATGTAATCAAAATCTCGACCTTCTGGATTGGCTAGGACGAAACCCGCTCCAATTCGGTCAAGGTAGTTACTCATAACAAGGGAAGGCTCTCGCCAACCGTTATTGAACATAGGGGCAGTTGAAGCAAGGAAAAAGCAAATTATTTTCAGTTCTATTATTTTCAACTCAAGGAATTTCATCAAATTGGTAACCGAGTTCCCATTGTTTTTCACCAAGTGCAACCTCTAACTCAAACGGAGTTAGCAATGGTTTCCTATAGCGTACCGCATCATCTATGGCGATTCTTGGGCATGCGGTATTAACAAATGCATCAACTGGATAGAAGTCTATCAGTTCTGGGCCGATATGTTCCAATGCCAATAAGTAACCTTTCTTACCATGCTTCTCTAGCATTCTTTTCATCCTTAAGGCAAGAGTACGACGCATTTGGCCAGGCTTTTCTCCGATGAGAATTCCAAAACTCTGTGCGTTATCACAGGCCATAATGAGTCCAAAACGTTGCCTTAGTATCCTTTCAATTCTTTCAAGAGACATCTCTTTTGCATCTCCACTATATGGATCTAGCATTGCAAGTGGTTTTCCAGTGTGTAATACTAATCCGATCGGATGAAAATCCCCACTGCCTAGGAATAAGTAATGCCCAATATCATCTTGGTCACCTGAATAATTACATCCTAGAACTTGTCCTGGGAAGGATAAACGCGCTCCACCTAATGGAATTGTAACATCATATCCAGCTTTCTCTAAACGGTCATGGAAATCCGGCAATAAATGTAGGTGTTGAATTGAACCAACTAATCCCAATTTTGTATCGGTGAGAGGTGATAGACGGCCAACTGCATCCAAAAACTTCTCTTGAGCATCTTCTGTACTGAGTTCAACAGGCTTTTCTTGGTCTAAAAGACGCTTCTTTGCCATTGCTCGGTGATTTTCTAGGAAAGGTATCACTGGAGTTAATTCAGGATCTCCATCATAGGTTACATCAATAAATTGTGTCGGCATACCCGATTCGATATTCATTTGGCTATGTCCCATATGCGCTACCAATTCAACACCCATCATCTTCATCTTGTCATGAACAAGGTCACAAGCACCGTAACATGGGTCTGCTGCAAGTACTACCTTTGCACTTGTTTCAGTTTCAATTTCATCCATCATTTCTAGGGCTTGTATTTTCAATCCCTCCGGAAGTTGAAGAGCAATTAATCGGTGGTCACTAGAGCGAATTCTTTCCATCAACTCTGTGAGTTCGAAATCGTGACGGTCTAAATCCATGAGGTTCCCCTATTTGCAGGGGCAATAACCCCCCTCATCAAACCATGCTTTTTGAAACGGTTCATTCAATCAAGAATAACAATATTTGCTCCGTCCATTTCAAGACTAACTAAAGATTCGATTTTTATGCCTGGATAATCATTTTGAAGTGATTTTAGACCTGGTCCCTTTTCTACAACAGTTATGATGTGCATTATTTCAGCACCAGTTTTTTCAATTCCTTTGATAATCGCTCGGATAGTTCCTCCGGTTGATAAAACATCATCGACAATAACAACTTTCTCACCAGCTCTGACATCATTTAGGAACATTTCACCCTTTGAATATCCAGTCGATTGATCTATTACTATTTCTCCTTCAAGACCATATGGCCTTTTCCTTACTACCACTAATGGTTTTCCTGAACGGATACTCAATGGAGCGGTAAGGGGCAAACCCATCGCCTCAATTCCAAGAATCAAATCCACATTATTCCAATCTATTGCTTCTAAGCACAAATCTGTAACTGCGGATAGTACTTCAGATTCCAATCTAGGAACTCCATCTGTGAGTGGGTGAATGAAATATGGGTAATCACCTTTCCAAATAACCGGTGCATTCTGCAAACTGTTTCGGAGTCGTTGCATTGCATCCGCCATATTGGATGCCCACCGTTGGTAGGGTATCACCTTTGTCTCAAAGTTCAGAAATATATTCTATGTATTCGTCTGGTTCTAAGAGTGTTTCTAAATCAATCTCGTGAGGGTCGAGTAGGATAATCCAACCTTGGTCATATGCAGATTCGTTAACAATGTCTGGATTGATTTCTACTTCACCATTTACTTCGGCGATTTGTCCAGAGAACGGTGATGGGAATGAAAGTTTTTCATCAGTGGTCCAAATTGAGAACATATCTGCTCCAAACTCTTCTACTTCCAATCCGGTTTGTGGTAATACGACTCGTAACACTTCACCGTGTTCAACAGCTAAATATTCACTGACACCAATCATCAGTCTGTCGTCTTTCTCTTGATACCAAAGGTGGTTAGTAGAGTATTTTCTATTATGTGCAATGCTAAATTCAACAATATCGTCATCCATTCTGCAATTCCCCTTAAAACGCCGCACAAATTCTCATATATCAACACATGGATGATTCGCATTTCTAATTAATCGTACAAACGGATTAAGAAAGCGAGCCCTTTAGCATTGACGGGTAGGGTCATGGATTTCGCACAAACCGATGAACAGGAGATGATTAGGGACTTAGTTCGCGACTTTGCAGAGACAGTACTGGCACCCACGGTTAGTCACCGAGACCAAAACCAAATCGCTCCGAGCGAAGAGTGGGAACAATTCCTAGAATACGGTCTCCAAGGGGTAACTATTCCAGAGGAATATGGAGGTTCACCTGTTGACGATGTATCAGAATCAATAATAATTGAAGAATTGGCTAGAGTCGATCCTTCCTTTGCTGTAATGTACTGTGTTCATGTGGGATTATGCTGTAAAACCATTGCACTACATGGTAATGAACAACAGAAGCAGAAATATTTACCACGCTTGGCTGAAGGCGAAGTTGGAGCATATTCATTGAGCGAAGCCGGTGCTGGCACCGATGCGGCTGCAATGACTTGTAAGGCAAAGTTATCAGATGATGGAAGCCATTGGATTCTCAACGGTGAGAAGATGTGGGTAACAAATGGAGCTCAAGCAAAAATAATTGTATTGTTTGCAAAAGATGTTGATCATTCTGATTACGGAGTAAAGAGGCACGGTGGAACTACTGCATTCATCGTAGAGTCAAGTTTTGAAGGTTTTTCCGTTGGAAAGAAGGAGGACAAGTTAGGTATTAGAAGTTCGGATACCTGCACTCTCATTTTACAGGATTGCAAAGTTCCTGTTGAAAATGTGATCAAGCAGGTAGGAAATGGTTTTCCTATTGCCATGAACGCATTAGATAATAGCAGAATCGGTATTGCAGCACAAGCATTAGGTATTTCTCAGGGAGCATTCGAATCCGCACTAAAGTATGCCCATGAAAGAGAAGCATTTGGTAAACCAATTGCCCACCACCAAATGATAATGGCATATTTGTCAGATATGGCTACTAAGATAGAAGCTTCACGATTATTGGTATACAAAGCAAGTTGGGCTAAACAACAGCATTACGAAAATGGTGGGCCAAGACATTCTAAGGAAGCGAGCATGGCAAAACTATTCGCAGGTGATACAGCAATGTGGGTTAGCGAGCGAGCGATTCAAGTCTTAGGTGGATATGGATATACCAAAGAATTCCCAGTTGAAAGATTCTTTAGAGATGCTAAAATAACTCAAATATATGAAGGAACACAAGAAGTACAGCGTATTGTGATCGCTCGTGCATTACTTTGAATCAAGCATTTCTTGCATCGGTTCCAGCAAGCTTTGCTACTTTTAAACCGCTTGACCAAGAAATTATTTTTGCATCCACCATAACGATTTCTTCTTTCTGAAACTTCGTGACTACATCATTTTCGCTCTTAGGAAGCATTATCGAAACCTTGTATGGCCCGCCATCAAGTATTCCTACAATCGAATGCCCTCCACGATAGTGGTCGGTTACCATCAAAGTTCTTTCAATTCTTTCAACCTTAATGGTACAAATGCTACTCTTGGCCTTTGAAATAATTGCTCTTTCTTCAGATGATAATCGCGATGAATACAATTCTTCGATAAGTTTCTCATTAGTAGTATTTACATTTTCATCTAAAATTACGCTTGAAGACTCTTCAACAACCATAGTTTCGGCAATAGGAATTGGACTTTCAACGACTTGCTGCGGAGGTATTTCTTCCTCTACGATGCCAATTTCTTCAAAAACCTCATCAATATCAAGTTCTTCTTCTACTATTGTAGCGGCAGGGGTCTCCTGCGGGGATGGTTCTGGCGTAACTACGTTATTTTCGAAGCCCATCTCTTCTAAGAAGGCCCACCACTCTTCAACGGTGACTTCACCATCTTGATTTGCATCTAATATCTCAAAGATTGTGGTGACGACCCAAGGTGGAGGAGGAGTTCCAGTCATTTTGTTAATTAAGAGCATTATTTCTGATTCTGTAATGATCCCATCAGCATCAGCGTCGAGCATTTGTGTTAGTTGCGGAATCGAATATCCAGCTGGAATTAGAGATTGTCCGAAATTTTTCCTTATCATTTCGACCATTGGGTTTTCAGAGGTCTTTATTTCAATTGTGTCTGCAACTGATGAGGAAGCATTTGCAATCGCACTCCGTGCATTTTGTGTTGCTTTTTGTTGTAATTCTTCTTTTGAATTATTAATTTGAGTTGCAACCCCAACAGTACCCGCAGCAGCGGCAGCGGCAGCCACATCGCCTATGGAGAAAGACTGACTCCAAGCTGAAATAGATTGATTAGATCCTAAAAGGGATAGCGTGTGCATGCGGTTTGAGGGATTTATTTCGATTCCATATTGGGCAGCAATAACTCCAAGTTGGCTGTCGGATAAGGCAGATAATTTTCCATTGCTTTTAGCAAAAGAGTCTTCAATTTCAGCCTTTATTGCTTGTAATTCACTATAACTCATACCACTCATTGAAAAGCCTCGTTGATGTTTTTAGTTTGAAAGGACTTTGTTCATTATCTTGTTGGTATCAATATTGAGATTAAAAAAACCAAGAATAACAATTAGAATACATTTCCTTGTCACTTATTTTCATGGAAATTGTACCTTAGGCCACTCATTTCCGTCACTATTTTGCCACACAAGTGTAGACAATACTTGAATCATTTCTTGTTCCGATTGAATATCTCTCTCAATTTGAATACGATGTAGCCATGATTTCAAATTACCTAATTTAGGTCCACGGGTAATAGCGGTCAAATTCATCAACTGATTTCCATCTAATATTGATTTACCAGAAAACTTTAGTGGCGGTAATTCATAAGATTTGTTAATTAATTGTTCAATTTCTTGTAGACTACATTCATCCATAGACACCTGTGGTAGGCGAATTGAGTATTTTCTTATTAGGTATTCTAGTTGCAAATGATTCGCTGCTTCTTCACCCAATACATAGCGATGCACTCTTATTTCACCAATCACATTGTTTGGAACATAGCCCATACGAGAAACAATTCCAATCACAGAATCACGTTCATACTTAGATACTTTCAAATTATTCAGCAAGTCTGGTATTTGGTTTCTATCTGTTTCACTGAGTAGAATCGAAAAGACCGCTAAATAATCTGTCTCATTTAGTGTAAATTCAGAAATGGCTTCAAAAATTGGACTTGCTAGGTTCCATTCAGTATTCAAAACGATCTCTAGAACTTCATCTTTGAGCATTAAAGCAAGCACAAGAGATACATTTTTCCCCGAAAGAATCTTCTTAAATTCACTCCAAATCCGTTCTGGTGCAACATTTGATAGCATTCTTCTTTTTTGTGATAATGCTTGAGCAAGGTTGTTATCAGGATACCAAATTCCGGCTTCATTACGATCCATGAATCGATATGCTCGCATTATTCTTAACCCATCTTCGGCCAATCTTAGAGATGCATGACCGACAGCACGCAGTACCCCGCGCTCAAGGTCAAGAAGACCATTGTGAGGGTCATGCAGTATCATTCTAGAGACATCTATCGCCATCGCATTGATTGTGAAATCCCGTCGTTGTAAATCTTGTTCTAAACTTGTTCCCCAATTTACTACCTCGGGCCGTCTACCATCAAGATACTGCGACTCAGTACGAAGAGTTGTACATTCGTACATTGAATCACCACCTCGCAATGTCAATGTCCCAAATTCAACACCTGTTTGGATTGCGTCAGGGAACAATGTAAGCATTTTTTGCGGAGTTAGATCCACTGCCAAGTCAATGTCGGTGACATCAGTTCCAAGCATGACATCCCTTGGCGCACCACCGACTATCCAAACTCCGCCACCAGCTTCAGCAATAGTATTGATAATTAACAACAATTTGGAATCTAAATTTCGAAGCCATTTAGTCATATTAGGGGGGCATTGTTGTGCTGGAACATCAGAATGAGTGCCTTCCTTTGGCCAATCCGATAGTCCCTCCATAGTCTCCCCTCCGGTGTTGTTCAAGTCCAAGTGCGCCAAAGCATTATCGCAGGTTGAAGATTGGCAAGGCCATGATGTGGGACGAAAGTGATGTGCGGCTGGTTCCTCTAGAGTGGCTGAAAGCACATGAACAAATAAAACCTAGAAATAGAGATAAACTCCTGGATATGACCAAAAGATGGCAAGGATATACTAAACCGCTCATCGTTGATAAACTAACAGGTGCAATTCTTGACGGACACCATCGACATGCAATTGCAGAGATACTTGAATTGAAAAGAATACCAGTCGTTTGTGTCGATTATTTAGGTGATGAAAGCATTACTGTGGATGTTTGGCCTGGCAGCGATAGAGATTCACTTTCCAAAGAAGAAGTGTTGGAGATGAGTTTGTCAGATGACCTGTTTCCGCCAAAAACTAGCCGCCACACAATTGCAGATCACCTTCCCCCAATCCATATATCTCTACAAATATTGAAGTTAGAGGGTAATGCTCAACCTTGACGGGTAGAGATATAATTGCGCCATTTTTGATTACCTTTTCCTTCTAATTTTACTTTGTGTTGAATCTTATTGATCATCTTTACATCAGCTGATTTAACCACACCTTCATGACTGTAAATAATATTGGCAATCTTTTCATTCTGCCCCTTCAAGGAACTGTTTAGTTTTTTATTTGAATCAGTTCTTCTTCCATTTATTGCAATTATTTCATCACCAGGCATCAACAAATCACGTACTGGTGAGCCTGCTTGATGTGTTGTAACAATTAGTTTTCCTCCAGAATCTTTGATAGAAACACCTAACCAAGCATTTTCTAAATGATTTTGTTCATCTCCTTTTTTGACATCGCTAACCAATTTCAAAGAATAATATTTACATGCTTTCTCAACATCTGGTAATTGACGGTTTTTCATTAATGAATCAAGCATAGTCCCTAATCTAGAACCTCCATCGATTGAAGTTAATGCCTTTCTTATATCGCCATAAGTCACTCCAAGTTGGACTGCAGAATCATATTCTATAGCATGACGCTTGCACAATTCAACCATCAGATCACAGATTCCAGTGTTTCCATTTGAACGTCGTTGCAATTCAGCATCTAGACAAAAAATAGCAAGTTCTCCTTCATTGTAATAAGAGATTTGAGTCTCTCTAGAGAATGAATGCCCCCGGTATAAATGAATCCAAGAATCATGACTTGATTCACTCAAAGATTCAAATTGCATACCATTCCTTGTAGTGGTGCGCTTCATTTTTCTCATCCAATCTTTGCGCCAGTCTTTTTCAGACCATGCACCTGAGCGTACACAAATCATATCTCCTAGCCACGAAGTACATCCTTCAAACCACCAAAGTAATTCGGTATGCGCCTCCCTTTGCAAATTATAATCGATGAAATTCCTTGGCCTCAATCGTTTTACATTCCATTGATGTAGGTATTCATGGGAAAATAAACTAACTAAATCCATATATTGATCGGCATGATTTGGCATTAAACATTGACGGGGCATCATCGATGTTTGTGAATTTAAATGTTCTAATCCACCTCGTGAGTTCTCAGTTAATTGAATGACGGTGACGTAATTATCCCATGGAGGTATACCGAATAAAGCATGATGTTCTTTGATGACTTTATTCATATCTATTTTGAATTTATCGAGCATCTTTTGGTCGATTGAATGGCCTCCACTATCCCATAATTTGAGGACATGGTTACGACCATCTACTTGCCAACAAATATTTTCATTTTCATTAGCTTCAATTATCCCATCTAGCAGTTCGTCACGGTTGGGTGCGGAAAACAAATAGGTAGTTCCATCATTACCTGTTAGCAACCCCTTACTTGATTTACTGCTATCTAATTTATATTGAGTGGCAGCAGACCAAGATGAGGGGGTGTGCAATGAAATTGAATGTTTTTGATTCATTCTTTCTGAATCAATACCAGAGGTTGGTAGAAACCAAGTAAAATGCGGCATTATGTGAACATGGGTTGAATCAAGATGATTAGATCTGCAAGATAATTCAGTTGCTAATAATTTGTAAGAGATAGAAATCGATTTTGCGTTTTTAGGTACTTTTATTTTCATTGCATCAACTTCATAACGAAATGAATTTAATTCAATCCCAGACTCATCTAAGGCCACGAACTCAGTCATATGTTGGATTGGCTCTCTTAGAAAATATGATCCAGGAACCCATCTTGGGAAATGAAGTTTGAGAATTGGTTGTGTGAAAGGGCCCTTGATGTCAATTCCAACGTGGATACGACGTGAATTACCCTCGGTAGCATCGATTGAGAAGGTAATACCTGAATTTACTGGGCTCATATCTTGAGTTCATCAGCGGCGGTTGAAAGGTTCTCTGCTGTAACTTTCAGTAAAGTGTCTTGGCAACGGCTAGCAAATTCAATAGCACGTGCATTAATTTCTGGCTCTCCAGCCCTTCCGATTAAACGTTCAAGTAGTCTTGCTTTTTCTATGGTCGGAAGTCTATCATCATCCATGAATTGCCATAGCAGTGCATCACTTTTACTATCATTTCTTCCTCTTAGCCAGCGAGCAACAATAGAAAGTTGTCCCGCCTCTATCAATTTTTTAATTTGTTCATCATCGACGTCATTACACATTTCAGATAGGACTTTACTAAATTGTAGGTTTTTATTTGAAGGGCATGAATCAACTAATTTGAGAAAAACATCCCCACCTAGTTTAATTGCAGGTTTACTAAGCAACGAACTATCAACTCCGCATTCGATTAAACTGACAATATTTTGTTTAGATATAGATTCGTCATTTGAGATAATGACTCTTAAAACTGCTTCCTTGACTGAATTATTGGGATCATTAATTCCCCTGGAGCGCAATTCCTTATCTGCTGCTGAACTGCAATAGGCAAGTTTACGGATTTGATAATCTGTATTTTCTGACAGCCTCTGCGCTAACTCAAGGTCTTCGGAGTCTTGTAATAGTGAAGCAGCAGCCTTTCTCTGGCAAGTTTGATCATCAAATTCAAGCAATATGTTAGCATATTTTTCGGATTCTGTTCCGAATTGACTCAATAGGTTTGCAGCACAGCGGTTTGCATCTATCCAACTATGTTCAACTACTGGTTTTAAACTATCAATTCCACTTTCAACGGCCCACTTACGATGCGCTTCTAATGACTTAGATTGAAACCATGAGTCATTGTCATCTAGTAGTGGGACGAATGCTTCTAATGCTCGTGGAATGTCCAAATCAAATAATACGCGTATTGCTCTTCTTCTTTGGCGAACATCGCGATGAGACAGCCTAGCCATCTCTGTATTTAGCCCGCCTGCCATGAACATCCCACCCAACATCTCATTATAGCCGCTGTGGCTCATAATTCAGATTCCGAAACCATCGAATTCGAAGTGATCATCAGAGTCTACATCATATCCGCCAGGGCTCGCCAAATTCGGTTGAACCATGAGTTGTAATAATGGCCATAAGCGAATGAATGAAGGTGATGCATGATACAATAAACGAATCATTGGATGTTCTTCAATTGCGACTCCAGCTTCCCCTGGAGGTGGTAAATCATCTGGTAAATTGCGTAGATCAATTATTAAATTAGTAATGGATTTTTGCTCGTCTTCGGTAATCATTTCTATTTCTTGAAAAGTTTCTATCGCCAATTCAAGGATATCAGCCAACTCATTAGGATTGATTGGGCCAACTTCAGCATCAGAAATATCCACAGGCCCAAAACTAACATGGCCGAGGTCGGTGGGAAGTAATTCGCCATTTTGGCATTCCATTTTCATTAATTTTTGTCCATTAATTCCGCCTAGTGGTGCGATTACGAATCCCGCCTCAGAAATTCTAGTATTAACCCATTCTGGCAACTGCTTTATTTGGCCTGTAACCAATACGCGATTCAATTCACCAGGGAAGGCAATAGGGGATATCTGCAATGATTCAATGTGCCTTACCTCAACAGTAGGCCAATAAGCTAACCGAGATGCTGCATGTTAAGTTACACTTTGTGAAGGGTCTAACACTTTGACACTACCTTCTTCTCCTACAATTATAGAGATTAATGCTGCAATATATCCGCTTTTACAACCGATTAAAACGACTTCATTGCCTTTTTGTAATTCTAAATGATATAATAGAGTCACAATCATATGCGGTGCAGAAATTGTTTTCACTGCCCCCTTTTCATTTTTCAAGAAAGTGATGGGGCGGTCAGCAAAGAAATCCGCAATCTCAAAATCAGTGAAGTAATCAACTTCAATTTTCAACATTGCTTCTTTAATGGCATTGGTTATTGGGATGCCACCTTTTTCTAGGCGTTTCAATAAATCTTTCATTTCAGATTTGTAATTCATCAAAAAACCTCATATTTTTAGCGCATTTCTAACCAAGCGAAGAATGAAATTATTGGAAGTAATATCATTAAGATCTTATTTGTTTTCTTTTGGTAGTTGATATGCTCAATTGAAGGTTGGGGAATTACCTCAATAGACTTTGCACTTCTATTCCTTCTAGTTATACTGACATTGTCCTCAATATATGTTAGAACTATATTGCGGAGATTTTGCTGGCTACTACTGCTTTTTCCTTGGCCAACAATGAATCTTATCGGATAAATCTCTGCTATAACCAATGCATCTCGAAGTACGCCCTCAACATTTGATAAATTATGCATATCAATTCGAATTGTTCTTCCATCACTATTAATATGGCTCAAAGCTCTCCATTTGCCTTGACCTTCATTGTGGATTTGTAATGCATCTCTTGCTACTTTTACCGGTTCATCAGCCAAAGCAACAGGCTTTCTTCTCCTCGCAAGGAATGGACCGAGAATAATAGACATAAAAATAGGAGGGATACATAGCAGTGATACCAATCTTTGTAATTCGCTGTGGTCTGTTAAAACAGAAACTACCGCTAGTGAGAATCCGAGATATAAACCAAGGAATCCCCCGGCCTGCATGCCTAATGATAAACCGACAGGCTCACCTTCAAGTTCTCCCATATGGTTTGAGGGAATTGGCAGATATCATCAATGCTTTGATGAATAAAAGAATAATATCCCCCCCCGTATTAGGGTTGGTTATGGGGAAGAATGGATTGGATAACCGTGAATCTGAGAGGAAAGTCGGAATGTGGATATTCTACATTTGTGGTTTCCTTTTCGTCTCATTTTTCATTGCACCCTTGATTCTATCCGAGGGCACTGTCACAAATATCTCCGGGCGAGCGAATGCATTAGATTTTGCAACAAAAGATGGATTCGGATCATCAGGGAATAGTGAGGAAGCATCTGCGACACATACGCATGAAGATGGTACGATTCACAATCATAATCAATTCACTTGGATGGAGTTAGACCCATATACTGGATTCATTTATGCATTTGGAGATTTGAATTGTCACAATAAGCATGAACGCGCATTGGAGATTAATGGAAATCAAATGCCAGTTTGTACTAGAGATTTAGGAATTTTCTTTGGTTTGGCAATTGGTGGTTTAGTGTTTTCTAGAAAAGGATATAATCGATGGACAATCAAGGATACGTGCTTGTCATTGATTCCAGATACTTTGTTAGAAAAAATCTATAGAGGCAATTATAGAACCTTATCTTGGATAGGTTTTGGGATGTTATTCTGCATTCCTTTAATCATTGATGGCTTCACACAATTGTTGACTGATTATGAATCTAACAATCTAACAAGGCCATTGACAGGAACGCCATTTGGCATTGGCCTTGCAATTTTGATTTCTTCAATGTATTCCGCAAGACCTGTTAAGTTTGAAAATGCGAGTCAGGTAGTTTTGCCGGGTGGGGCGAAATTCGAGTTAATCAAAGAATCAGAAGAAGAATGAATTCATTGTGGTGGGTCCATACTCCACCATACAATCAACTGGTCAATATCCTGTGGAACTGGGCAATTTTCATGGCCACTGGTAAGCATCTCCAATCTACTAATGACATTGCTAACGGCCTTCCTAGTCGCCGGAGGGGGTGACTTTTCTTGTCCCAAAAGTAATATTTCTGCTAAAGCATTCTTCCATTCTCCTTTTGGATTAGATCTTCTCCATGATGCCAGTGAGGAACGCAATGGCCACATTGCTAATGCCAAACGACAATATCCCAGTTTGTCATCTCTCAATTTGAACATCTGTGCTTCAGCGAAGGGTACGTGTGATTGTTGCTTATGAATCCACCATTCCTTTTCCAGCCACCTAACCAACCGTTGAGTATGTCTTTGTGTAACCATTCGATGAGGGCCAAGTGATTTATGCAATCTTGGTATTTCACTCGAGCCCACAATTAGTGAGAGAGTTCCTAAAACTGCCCAACAGGATTGGGCATGTGGACTTGCTGGGACATCAAATGATTTCGCAGATTTTTTTGGCCAATTATCTTCTGCAAAATGCATCCAATTTGCTGGCGATTCACCAGAAAGCCATCCGATATTCATCGAAGTTTTCTCTTGTGGAGCGCCGGGTAGCCTTGTTTGTTTTTTTACATCGCTAACTAGTGCGTTCAATAGATAACGATCAACTTCATCGGCATCAACGTTTAATGGAGCGGGTCTTCGATTGAAAAAAGCGCGTAATTCTGTTCGCAATTTTCCGCGAAGTTCATCCAACCCTCCTTCATTGAGTATTGGCCCTATTACACAACACTTGTCAAATGGGGCCGGAACTGTTATTTTTCCCGATAAAAGATCATTGAACCCCTTTCTAATTGTTTTCTGTATTTCAGGGGTTTCAAAATATTCAGCTTTGCCACTGCTCATTCG
Organism: Methanobacteriota archaeon; assembly: GCA_009937205.1. Classification (GTDB taxonomy): domain Archaea; phylum Thermoplasmatota; class Poseidoniia; order Poseidoniales; family Poseidoniaceae; genus MGIIa-L1. The sequence goes on from JAACCR010000128.1 coordinate 13,125, forward strand.
CAAAGTACCACTCTTTATTCTTTTAATGGCTTTATCAGGGTCACAGTCAATCCAAAATACAAGGTCGGGAATCATTGATGCAGCATTCATTTTGGCAACCTGTTCAAGTCCCAATTCTCCGACGACTCCTTGATAAATTAATGATGAGTGAATATTTCTGTCTGAAATTACAACATGGCCCTTTGCAAGCAATGGACGAATCCATGTATGAGAATGGTCCAGTCTATCGGCAGCAAACAATCCCGCTTCTTCTAAAGGAGTTTTATCACCTAATTTGACAGATGACAAAGCCAGTTTACCCAATTCACTATGCCTTCTTGGTTCATGCGTTGAGTGATGCCCAGGGAATGGAAAATCAGCAACTAACTCGTGAAGAATCCTTGCAGCTTCACCTTTCCCGGAGCCGTCACCTCCTTCGACAGTGATGAGGTACACGCTCATTCCTCCTGGTAATCATCAAATTGTTCTTTAATGAACACCATCGTGATCATCCCGGCAAGGATTAACGCCGGTCCAAATATTATTAATCCTCTACTGAATAATGATATTCCTGCCAAATACTGTGTTCTTCGGTAGTATTTGCCTCTTCTAACTTCAACCGCAGCTTGAACTCCTACTATTCCGGTAATTACTGTAAGAATACCAATTGTTGTCGAAAGTCCTACGGCATTCTCTAAATCCCATCCAGTGGCCACTGTATGGTGGTCTCGCGTAATTGTATCATCACCATACGACATAGTAATCGGCCCGACTCCTGCTTTTTCCGGAATTATTTTCAATTCCATGGTATCATAGCCTTCTTTGGACAGTTTCAATATATGTAATTTAGATATGACATCATCAATTACAAAGAGGCCATTTGCATCTGTTTTCACTGTGCGTAGGACTGTATTGGTCTCGATTTCAATTAATTCAACAGTTACATTTTCAACTTCAGTACCTTCTTCTGCTTGAATTGCAGTACCTATGACATCTACAGAATCGGTAGATACGAAGAATGAAGAAGAAATAATGTCACTAGGGTTTCCTTGCAGAATCAAAGCGCCACTCATCATCCCCAATAATGAACCCAATAATATCAAAGATGCAGCGATAGTCTTCCATCGGCCCTTCTCAACTTCCTCCAATCGTAACCATTGCTGTTTTGTTTTTTCAGCTGCTAATTCCACGGCAGCATCTACATCTTCAAAACTGACAATTAGTTCTTCACTTGAAGCAAGTGCTCTTTGTTCAGTTGCATCTTGCGAGGCTTGCAGTTGATTCTGAACGCGTTCTTTCAGTGCAGCCTTTCTTTCTTCCATACTCTTGTCAGACACGCCCTCACCTCCTCCGCTCAAACCATAGGTGTTGGTGCGCGGATATTACCCCTTTCATGGCAAGTCCGCGCAACAAAGCGATCATTTTATTCTACAAAGCGCTTAAGGAAAAACAAAGAAACTAAACTTATGGCAAGAACGCTGAAAGACAAAACTGCCAATAATTTAGAAGAATCAGCACCTTTATTGGCGGCTTCTTCAATTGGTTGCTTTTGTTCGGGCTCAGAATTGTTTGACAGTTCTGATTGTTCTAATTTTTTTGATTGTTCTAATGGCGTATCAATTGTCGTCCATGCTCCTGTTAGTAGTCCCAATTCTACAATCCTTCCAACACTTTCTAGCGATTCAGCACTTACTTTGTCTGCGGTATCTTGTGTTGTATGCCAATAGCCTCCGAAAGGAGTCGCGTTTACACCGTATGTTAAGTCAATAATATCTAGAGCAGGAATTCCAAGAGCGAATGGATGCACATGGTCATCTATTACGGCTAATGACCGATTGGATTGCATAACATCAGACCGTTGACCATTACAACCATCTGTTTGATTAGAAAGGCCAAGTTTTTGACCCAATATCATCATATTTTCAGTTAATATTGGTGTTGAAGGAATAATTTTTGTTAATTGTAAATCCGCATCCCCTATCATGTCTAATAAAATGAAAGATTCAGTTCGATTAATTTCTTCTTGAGATAGATTGTCAGCCCATGCCTCAGCACCGAGCGTGTAGTTATCGCCTTGATCTTCAGCATCAGAAAATAGTAGCATGACCTCATTATTCAAATCCATACTAGGGATGATTCGACCTAACTCGGCAAGAGCAGCAACTCCGCTCGCACCATCATTTGCTCCTAAAATAGGGGTGTTGCGAAGAGATTCATTTGAATCTCTGTCGGCTATATTTCTAGTGTCATAATGCGCAGACAACACGATTCGACCTAATTCGTCATATTCATTTTGACTAAGGTTTTGAGGTTTCCAAGTTGCTATCACATTGGTCAAATTAATCTCATGAGAAATGTGATTACTTAATTCAACATCCCAGCCATAATTTGTAAGATTTTCAGTTAATGAGTTTCGAAGTGCTAATGAAGCGTTTGAACCAGGTAATCTCGGTCCAAGTTCGGTTTGCCATGTAACGCTCTGGTTTGCTAATGTTCCATTGAATTGTAATTCACTTGTTTTTTGGCAAATGTCAGCCGAATTAATCCAATCATCGCCATTACCACTTGCAGATGTGATATTTGATAGCAACAAACAGACAAAAACGACCCCTATGAGGCGTTTTCGGTCGCCGCTTTGAGTGCTATGTGGCAAGAGCATTATTGAATCCTCATTGACCGAGTATTAAATACTTCATTTCAAGTGGTTATTTTGGGAAGCAGTGATGCGTTCCCCTGAGGTCAATTAAATGTCGGAACTACGCACTAGTCCAGCCTTCATATTCGTAACAGTATTGCTCATTGCTAGTATGTCGCCATTATTGATGGCAGCAGCAGCACAGTCTGGCGAATCTAATAGTTATGAAGCAGTACCATATGATGCCAAGGGAGTAATTATTGGCGACATTTCTGAATTTGATGCGCACGATGGAAGAGAATATTTGTTTATTGAAGAGGACGAGATTGTAGTCTCGGCCTCATCATTCATGAAATCAAAGTGGATTGAAGCCGGTATGCCGGGCGTAGATGAAATTTTAATGCAGCCAACTACGAGCGGTCGTTCTTCGGCAAGGGCTTGTTCACCGCACGTGGTCGGAGATACACTGACTGTTCCAACCTCTGGTGGTTCGGTTGCCACTTATGTGGCAAAAACAACTGTTTCAGTAGCATTCCTGGTGCAATCCGGAAGAACACTTTCATCCACGGTTCTAAACAACCTTGCACAAACATGGGATCAAACAATCTATCCAACAATGACTACTTACTATGGTAAGGACTACCAGGACGGTAGAGGTTTAGCTCCTCCTGATAAAGATAATAATTGTCAAGTTCAAATCGTAATTTATGATATTGACGGGGCATACAATATCGGTGGCTATTTCTCTCCTTCATTTGCAGTATCCAGAGAAGCCGTCTTTGTTGATTATGCAGATATAACATTAACTTGGGGCAAATCTATTCTTGCTCACGAGTTAGAACATCTATTGCATAATGCGCAAGACCCGTATGAGAATTTGTGGATAGATGAAGGAAATGCAGATGTAGCAATCTATCTTTGTTTTGGTGCAGATTCAACTCTTACAGGTCACGTTAATGCTTGGACTTCAAGCCCAGAACTAAGTGTTCGATGGTGGAATCAAAGAATTGCAGATTATGGTGCAGGATATATGTTCACAATGTATTTGGCTGAACACTTAGGTGGAGGTCCGGCTGTTAGGCAATTAGTACAGGATAGTGCAACAGGTGGTCAAGGAGTTGTTAACCTAGCACTTTCACCTCAATCTGGCCAATCGGGTAAAGTTGGTACGACAATGTCTGAAATTTTTGCTAATTTTTCAATTGCTGCTACGCTAGATAGCGATCAAGGAATATGGGGGTATCCGAATCTTCAATTGACACAATCGTGTGCTTCCGGTTCATTCTGTAGGGCGCAACCTGCGGATACTAACTCAGATTGGGTCGGGCCATGGTCTTCAACAGGGCATAGCGTTGAGGGATGGGGAATACGTTCTTTCAAATTTACACCGGGGGCATCATCTCCCGCTCCTTTGACAATGAGGTTTACAGCAGATGTCAGTCAATTTGAAGGAGTGTTAGTTTCAAAATCTACTGCCGATGGGTTGTGGAGTGTTACCGATTTGAATTTCCAAAATAATGTTGCTACTGGCCTTGTCCCTGGATTTGGCAATTTGACAGATGAAGTCTGGGCAATAACATGGTATGCAAGTACAGTTGCAGATTGCGATTACACATCTTGCGGGTCTTCCTATCCACAAGGGACCATCGATGTTGAAGCCGCAAGAATAACCTCTCCAGCTACTATTGGACTGAACACAACGACTCTATCCGATAGAGATGGAGATGGTTCACCAGACACCGCTCACATCAATTATAATGTATTATCAAACGCTTTCTTTGAAGATTTAGACGTTACTGTCAAGGTCAAAGATGGATTTGGCAATGAGGTAGATTCACTAACAAACAGAATTTCTGCTGGAGGTGGCGTAGATGTTGGAGGAGATGTTTACTTTACTGCAGCAATGACGGACCAATATACATTTGATTTAGAGATGCGAGATATGCTTGGGGCATTGATAAACACCAAAACCACATCACCACAAGCTCTAGCAAATATGCGTCCAACAGCGAATGGTAGTATTGCACCAAATCAAACACAAACATGGGAAAATGTCCAATTCAATGGAGATGGTTTTGACGCATGGGGTCTTTCCTTGGACAATAATTCGTTGCCATATTATGACTCGCCAACAGCCTATGCTTGGGATTTTGGAGATAATATTAGCTCAAGTTTGAAATCCCCTGTACGTTCTTATACCTCGGTCGGATCCTTCAATGCCACTTTAAGAATTCAAGATGTAGGTGGGACTTGGTCGGAAACAGATATCCATGAAATAGTGGTCAATGATACCACGCAACCTATTCCTATTATCACAGTCAACAATGTTGTCATTGATACGGAAATTTCAATTTTGACGAACCAAAAGATTCTCTTCTCAGCAGGAAGAACCGCAGATAATGTGCCGACAGAGAACCTCCAATTCGACTGGGATTGGGGTGACGGTTCAAGCCAAGGTGGAGTCGGAATGTATTCCACTCACCACGAATGGGGGGCCTTGAATTCAACGAATGAAACATACACTCTGACATTGAGTGTTTCCGATGGCATTAATGTCGGAATGAAATCAATTCTAGTCTATGTAAACAATCGTGTTCCGGTTCAGATTTGGTCTGAGAATATGACTACATACACCTATACGCCAATGGTAATGCCCGATGTCTTCAAAGATTATGATGGGCAAATAGTGACGTACGCATGGAGTTTCCCAGATGGTGTTAACCTCAATGGCGGTTCGCTTGATCGGACCGACGATTTCACAACTACTAGCAGTGCCCAATCCAATCCGATAGTCGGATGGGATAGCGCCGGATTAATGACGGTCCAACTTACAGCAACTGATGACGATGGAAGCTCATCTACTGCACAATTTTATGTTACAGTTCTTAATCAAATGCCAGTATCAGATTTCCTTGTCCGCACAACCGCATCAACCGGTTCTGAATCAATAGATTTCCGCGCAACAGATGGGCAAGTTGATACTCCCTACACCTTTGATGGAAGAAATAGTTTTGACCCTGATGGAACAGTTGGGGATTCAAGTGATCTAACATTTAATTGGAGTTTCTCTGATGGTACATTCGGTGATAGGCCACAAGTTACTCATTCTTTTACTGAACCTGGGGTTAACAGTGTAGTACTGATTGTTACCGATGAAAGTGGGCAAGAGAGTATTGCAAAGACGATGGTTATTAGGATCTCTAATCCAGTTCCAATCATTAGTGTGAAAATACTTGATGCATGGCTAGGAGGAGAAATTATTACCGATGAAACATCCTTGCCAGAAGGAACTGTGGTCGAATCATGGTCTAGAACTTTTGACGAAGATGGTAATTCAATTGCAGCACCAGGGACTTTACTGTACTTCGATTCGGAAGGGACAAGAGATGGAGACCGACGTTATGAGGGGATGTATATCCCGCTTGAATCAGCATCTCCAGAATGGAACGGAATCGTTAGTTATACATGGGATTTCGGCGATGCTACACCATTGAACCACGATCCGTCTCCTTGGCATTCCTATTCAATTCCGGGGGAATATATCGTTACGCTTACAGTTAGGGATTCATTTGGTACAGGAGATGTTTCAAGACAGTCATATACTGTTCTTATCGCCACACCTCCAGTTATTGAGGAAATTTATATCCCAGAAGATGTATTCGTTGGGGATGTAAATTCGTTGAGTGCAAATATTACTGGTCAGGACAGTGATGAATTGATTATTTATAGAGATTTGAATGTATTGGATGGTTCGATTAGTGACCGTGATGAGAGAATTGAATCCGGACTATTGATTCAATGGGATTTGAACTTGGCAGTAGATGCTGATGAAAACGGTAATTTTGCTGACGATTGGGTATCTCCTCTCACAGGTTCAAAAACTAGAGTCTCTGCAAGTTGGCAAGAAGCAGGATTGGTACAAATTCGCCTACAGGTCTGCAATGGACTTGACATGTGCGATGATATGGATTACGGAGTCCAAGTAATTCCTGAAGGAGAAGCGCCACCATCTTTGTCTGATTTCAGTGTTCAGGATTGGAAGAATTGGCTAGCAGATGCAGGTTCAGACCTGTTAACATTCATCATCCTTATCACAGCTGCATTGGTTTTAGGTTGGTTTGTAATGAGAGAACCTACCGAAGTCGAAGAGGAAGCAAAGAAGGCAGCAGAGACCTATGATGTAGAGCATGTAGAGTCGCAAGGGGGATTATTGGGCATGGATCAACACGCCCCTCCGCCGGCCCCATCTATACTTTCAAAGGAAGAACGCCGCTCAGATGATTCTGGTTATGTTCGCCCACTTAGAAGAAGAGGTTGAGCGTTATCTCCATCAACCCCCTATGTCTTGGAATGCATGTAGGGGGTAGGCAATAGTGCGTTTAGTGACGATTTTAGTAACAATGCTGATCCTAATTCCGCTCACTTCTAGTGGATTCACTGGAGGGGGTATTATTTCTAATGCTCAAGCTGCTAGTGCCTGTTCTGGTGACTGGCAGCCAGTAGTTTGGAATGAAACCATACAGAGAGTTGCGGAAGTACCATTTCAATATTCTTACTATGATTCTTATTATGAAGAAGATAATTATTATGAAGACGATATGGGATCTCCCGATTCATATGACAATAATCAAGATAATTACCCACTAAGCCCGGAACAGCCTTACATGTATGAAAACAATTGGCAAAATAATGCACTGACACCGCTTACAGAAGATTATAGCACTTTCATGAAAGTTGGAAATGATAGCATAGGTGCATTGCGTCTTAATCTTTCAAGTAACCACAGGACTACTATTTGTGTCACATTGACTCATATGATTGGTGATAACATAGTTCCTGCATTTGGTGATGTATACTTGATGACTACTAGTCAATATGAATCATACACGCAATCATATTCACGCAGCCATAGTGATTATGGTTGGTGGGAGGATATTGAAGATACTCTCAAAAACATGGACCCTGAATGGAGAAGTTTTGATGTTCTTGGATGGCGTACTTTTAGAGATGCACATGAATATGAAAATATGGATGAAGTTGCAATGTCGGTTAGCCTAGATGGTCCAGAAATTTACCATAGTATGTTCGGAGGAGAAAATTGGGAAGATTTCTATGTAGTGGTTGATACATGGGATAACTCTCATGATTCGGATGCTGATACGCCGAATAATATTGTAAATGCAGATGTATCAATAGTGACAACGCTGCGTTCATTCATTTTGCCACCTTGGACCGTTTCTATTGCTTTCTTGGGTATTGTGGGGTGCATGATGGTGGCGCCAATAATTGTGAATCGCAAATATATGGGGGCTGGATTAGCGACAAAGCAAGAAGCACTGGTACCTTCACTGGAGATTCCTCCTGCTGCTGTTTATGAAAACCAACCTAAAGCAATACCGGCTATGCCTGAACAATCGCTTCCACCACCTAGCCAATAGGGTGTGTCTGAATCTCTTTCCGAAGAAATAGTCTAATCAGTAGTCGAGAAGCGTCCAGGCATCTCTTAGATCATTGACATTGACCAAACCCTTCTCATTTAATCTAAATTCGTTTAACATTGTTGCATAGACAATATGTTGATTGAGAATCTGTGCGTGAATACGTGCCCAATCTCCACCATTACCCAAACCCATCAAACTGAATTGAATTTTATCATCAGCAAGTTCTTGCGATGCATGAATAATTTGCAGTGCATCTTGATGATCTGAAACTCTTCCACAGAACTTAACAATGTCGCCGAGGTCTTTGTTTGAGCGTACCATCTCAGAAATCTCGTCAGCGGATGGCATAGATTCATTATTGTGTGTAGAAGCAACAACTTGGCACTTAGCAGCCTTAGCAGCCTCTAAGAGGCCCGCCCTAGCCTTTTCTTCAATACTGGTCTCAAGGTCAACCCATGATATTCCAGAAGCGATTGCTTGAGCTAGAATCTCAAGGCGTTGTTCTTCAGTACCGATGAAAAATCCACCATCGCGAACTGGTCTCACTGCGAAGATTACAGGTAATGGGATTCCTTCCTTGATAGATTCAAGACAAGTCTCAACATTAATCGATTCAAAGTCACGTGTAGCCCATTCAACAGCAGGAGGGGTATAGGATACTCTCTCGCCTTCTGCATTTTCAGATATAGTGGCTTGAGGCTTGATTAGGTACAATCTGTCAAAACGAATCTCGACCATATCAGCGCCAGCAAGATTCGCTCGTGCCGCTTCGTCCATCACTTCTTTCACTGTGGTAGCTTCAAGAGAGACACACACGTTTGGGTCAGCCATGATTTGGGCGACCTGCCGTTCATTCTTAACGCTCACGCTTCAAAACAATTAGAATATTTGTCAATCTCACTCAAATCTGGAGGATAAATGTGTATTTTTTGGCAGATTAATAAAGGGTAGAAATCATAAATTAATTGTAATTAATAATTGCATAAGGGGTAAAATATTTCACGTATAATCAATTATTAATTAACCAATTATTAATCGCAGCGCATGATATTGCAAAAAGGGCCCTTATTTGGCAACAATATGCCAAAATGACCTCGAGTATGCGAGGGAGTGTTTTATGCCAATATAGGGTACTTTCAAGCACATTTGATGTCTATCAGGCACTACCTTTACAAGCCTTAGGCGGGGGGTAATAGGGTGTAGGGAGTTGATGTGTTAAGGCGACGTGAATAATACAGATTTTTTAATAAAAAAATCCGAATTAATGGCAACAATTATTATTGGTAATTAAGAACTCTAAGAACTCCTAAATAAAAGCACATTAATAATCAATTACAACAACTTAAGGTGAATAAAATGGCAGAAGAATATGACGCATCCAGCATACAGGTCCTCGAAGGGCTAGAAGCGGTCAGAAAAAGACCGGGAATGTACATCGGAGATCCTAACGATGGTTCGGGATTGCATCATTGTATTTGGGAAGTCGTTGATAATGCGGTGGACGAACATTTAGCGGGCCAAAATGATTCCGTAGAAGTGCATATCAAAGAAGATGGTTCACTAGCAGTTAGAGACTTTGGGCGCGGAATACCAGTCGGCATCCATGAAGAGTTCGGAATCTCGGCAGCAGAGGTTATCATGACCAAGTTGCACGCCGGTGGTAAATTCGATAACGATGCTTACAAGGTATCCGGTGGATTGCACGGAGTGGGTGTCTCAGCAGTAAATGCTGTTTCAGAATGGATGGAGATGACCATTCACCGTGATAATAAAATCTATTTCCAAAGATACGAAAAAGGAGTTCCTGTATCCGACTTGAAAGTTGTTGGTGAATGCCAAGATTCCGGTACTACTATCGCATTCAAACCAGACAGAGACATTTTCCATAATATCGTTGATTTTGATTTTGACACGGTTGACACTCGCCTAAAAGAAACTTCCTTCCTCAATGCAGGATTAAAGATTATAATTACAGATGAACGTGGGGATGAGGAACATGTTAGTGAACATCACTATGAGGGTGGAATCAAAGAATTCGTACATCAACTGAACATCCGCCGTGTAGCAATGCATAGTGAGGTTATACATGTACAAGGTGCCAGGGAGATAGAACTTGGGGACGTTTCAGTAGAACTCGCTTTACAGTGGTCAGATGCGTTCAGCGAATCAATTCAATGCTACACCAATATTATCCGCAACAAGGACGGGGGAACTCATCTAAGTGGGCTGAGAGGTGCTTTGACTCGTAGCGTAAATAAATACGCCAAAGATAGAAATTTACTGAAAGGAACTGCACTTTCGGGAGAAGATGTCAGAGAGGGACTTACTGCAATTGTCAGCGTAAAGCACCCAGATCCATCATTTTCATCTCAAACCAAGGACAAATTGGTTAGTAGTGAAGTAACGGGCATAGTTAACTCTATTGTCTATGAGAAATTAGGTGAGTTTTTCGAAGAAAATCCTTCAGTTGCTAAGCAAATAGTTGAGAAAGGTTTGTTGGCCAGTAAGGCAAGAGAAGCTGCTAGGAAAGCGAGGGACTTGACACGTCGTAAAGGTGTATTAGAGGGCGGTGGACTTCCAGGTAAATTGGCTGATTGCCAATCTAGAGATCCCGCCGAATGCGAAATATACCTAGTCGAAGGTGATTCTGCAGGCGGTTCAGCAAAGACTGGGCGCGATCGTAGAATACAAGCGATATTGCCACTACGTGGTAAAATCCTCAATGTCGAAAGACAAAAGAGAAATCTAGTCAAGGTATTCCAAAATAACGAGATTCAAACAATGATTCGGGCATTCGGTGCCGGGGTTGGGAATAACCCAGAGGATGAAGGTGCTTTTGATACTGAGAAAATGAGATATTCAAGAATAATCATAATGACTGACGCCGATATTGACGGTGCTCACATTAGGACTCTAATGATGACATTCCTTTGGAGATTTATGCGCCCAGCAATTACAGGTGGGCACGTCTATATTGCACAGCCTCCATTGTATCAATTATCTAAAGGACGTACTAGCAAATATGCCTTTTCTGATGAAGAGAGAGACACAATCATCGCTGAAATGAGGGGTGATAACCCTGCAACTAAAATAGGAGTCCAAAGATACAAAGGTCTTGGTGAAATGAATCCCGATCAATTATGGGATACAACAATGAATCCAGAAACAAGAACAATGCTAAAGGTCACGGTTCAAGATGCAGAATCATCAGATCGTATGTTTGAAATCTTGATGGGAGAGGACGTTCCAGATAGAAGGGCATTTATCGAAAAGCACGCAAAGGAGGTGACAAACCTTGACATCTGAAATACCTGAAGACGACCAAGAAACATTAGAGGAAAAAATCCAGCAACCGTTGGGCAATATCTTAAATCAACCACTCAATGAAGAGATGAAAACATCGTACATCAATTATGCGATGTCTGTCATTATCGGTAGAGCATTACCAGACGCTAGATACGGTTTAAAACCAGTTCATAGAAGAGTTCTATACGGTATGTTTGAAGGAGGTCACACCTCTGATAAGAAGTTCAGTAAGTCTGCACGTTCGGTTGGAGAAGTAATGGGTAAATATCACCCGCATGGTGATCAATCTATCTATGATACAATGGTTAGAATGGCGCAAGATTTCTCTCTTCGTTATCCACTTGTTGATGGGCAAGGTAATTTCGGATCAATAGATGGGGATCCACCTGCAGCTATGAGATACACAGAGAGTCGACTTGACCGTATTGCCAAGCATATGCTTGAAGACATCGATAAGAAGACAGTCGATTTCCAACCAAATTTTGATGATTCCGAACAAGAACCAACAGTATTGCCTTCTAGAATACCAAATCTTCTATTGAATGGTAGTGACGGTATTGCTGTAGGTATGGCAACTAGAATACCGCCGCACAATCTTACCGAAGTCGCTGCTGCTGTTGATTTACACGTTACTAAAATCATGGAAACAAATGCAGACCTCTCCTCAATGCCAAATATCTCAATCAATGAATATATGGAGCATGTACAGGGTCCTGATTTCCCAACAGGTGCAGGTATTCATGGTATAGATGGAATATATGATATGTATTCTACTGGAAAAGGTAGATTCCATGTGCGTTCAAAGTGCGAGGTATTAGATGATGATAAGGGCAAGCGGGTCATTATCACTGAGATACCATACCAGGTAAAGAAAGCCGATATGCTTGTTCACATCGCAGACTTAGTTACAAAAGGTACTGTTATTGGAATTCGCGACATTAGAGATGAATCCAGTAAGGAAGGAATCAGAGTTGTTATCGAAGTTAAGAATAATGCCGACCCTCATGCAGTGCTAAATCAATTATTCAAATCTAGTCGCTTGCAAGAGTCTTACTCTGCAAATATGATGGCAATTCTTGATGGTCGTCCTGTTTTGATGACTCTACCAAGGATGATACACACCTATGTTACTCATAGGGAAAGCGTAATTGAAAGAAGGGCAATATTTGATTGTGATAAGGCAGAAGCAAGAGCTCATATCTTGGAAGGATTGGTTAAGGCACAAGATCGAATCGATGAAATCGTCAAGGTTGGAAAGGAAAGTTCTAGCCGAGAACAATTTGAATCCGTACTACGTGGCGATGAAACAATGTCTGGTATTGCAGCATTTTCGTTTTCAGAACCACAGGCCAAAGCAATTGCAGAAAGAAGATTATACCAATTGAGTAGAATGGATGTTGAAAAGGTTCAGAATGAATATGATGAATTGCAAGCAAAAATTGCTGATTTAAAGGATATTATTCAGTCTCAAACACGTCGACTAAACATATTGTTAAGCGAATTATCTGAAGTTGTTGAACGACATGGTGACGAGCGCAGAAGTCATATTGATCCGATGCCATTATCAATGGACAGAGAGGATTTAATTGAGGAACGTGCTATTGTAATTACTCTTTCAAATGATAATTATATCCGCCACTCACCAGTTGAAGCGTTTAGGGTTCAAAATCGTGGAGGAAAGGGTCTGAAAGGTGTTGCAACCAAGAATGAAGACACACCTCAATTGATATTGACCTGTTTTAGCAAAGATAGATTATTGATTTTCACTGACCAAGGCCGAGTATATGGTCTGAAAGCATGGGAGACTCCACTTGGTAGTCGCCATTCTAGAGGTTCGCACATCCGAAACTTGCTAAGTAGTCTAAGAGAAGATGAAAATATAGTAACCATCCTACCGCTATCGCGAGAACTATTGGAAGAGCCTGCGGGATATTTCCTATTATTTGCTACAAAACTAGGTCTAATCAAGAAAACAAAACTTGAGGAATATGTCAAAATCAATAAAAACGGTAAGTATGCATTGCGTTTCAAATTAGAAGGTGATAGCCTTGTCAATGTGCGCAGTGGAACTGAAGAAGTAGATATCGTAATGATTTCAAGTACTGGATTAGCTAGTCGTTTCAGTTGCAAAAACATCAATGCAACCGGAAGAGTTTCAGCTGGAAAGTATGGGATAAAAACTGGGAACAGAAAGAATGCCGATGGTGGACATGTTGTGGGTATGATTGCAACTGGTAATATTTCAACTCAGATTTTAACAATTTCAAGAGATGGAATGGCTAAGAGAAGCAGGTTTGGAACGGGAGAACGTATCCCTCATCTAGATGCCGAAGGAGTTCAAAAAATGAACAAAGATGGTGATTTAATGTTCGAGACCGATGGTTATCGCAAGACAAGACCAGGTGCTAAAGGTGCTTACACAATGAATCTAGATACTGAAGCAGGAGATGAGATCATCAGTGCAAGACATATACCTGATTTGGGTGACCAGTTATTCTTATTGACCAAGAAAGGAATGATGATTAGATTGCAAGCGAGTCAAACCAAAGAGACCAAATCTAAGAAATCAAAGGGTACTAGAATAATGGAATTACGTAATGCTAAGAAAGATGGCTTTACAGATTCTTTGATTTTCACAGCGAGATTGCCTGCTGAATTAGTCGATGATGATAGCAGCACTACAGAAGCGTCTGAATCCGGTGAAACAGGCGAAGAAGAGTGATTTCCTAGAGATTTTAGTAAACGCTTTGTTGCGACGAGTTCAAACATAGTGAGTTGTTGTCTTTGATTGCGGCGGCGCCTTGTCGTGGCAGTCAGGTGAATTGAAATGGATGAGCGTGCACTAATTTTTGATTGGAATACGATTGATTATGATATTTCTAGAGACTCTAATAATCATCCACATGGAATTTGGTTTGATGATGAGACTTTGAGAGACGGATTGCAGAGTCCAAGCGCGCGTAATCCAACCATTCTACAAAAAATTGAATTATTAAACTACATGGAAAAGTTGGGTATTCAAAAAGTAGATCTCGGTTTACCTGGAGCAGGGCCATTCCACCTTGAGCATATTGATGCAATGCTAAACCATATCACTGAGAATAATTTTTCTATAAGGCCAGGTGCTGCTGTTAGAACATTGATGCATGATATTCAACCATTGGTTGATTTACAACAAAAGCACGGAATTCAAATCCAAGCAAGTGCATTTTTGGGAACTAGTCCAATACGTCAATTTACAGAAGGCTGGACAATGGAAAAATTGTTGTCAACAATGGAAACAGCAGTATCATTTGCAGTTGAAAATGATGTCCCAGTTATGTTTGTCACCGAAGATACAACTCGGTCAAAGCCGAAAGATGTCAAGATGATTTACCAAAGAGCCATGGAATTGGGTGTAAGACGCCTGTGTGTATGTGATACATGCGGCCATGTGACGCCTAATGGAGTCAAAAAATTACTAAATTTCATCGATGAAGAAGTGATAAAAGATTCTGGATACATGAGAAGTGAAATCGAGGTTAATTGGCACGGTCATCAAGACAGAGGTTTAGGAGTGGCCAATAACATTGCAGCGGTTGAAGCAGGAGCAGATGTAATTCATGGTACTGCTTTGGGAGTTGGAGAAAGAGCAGGTAATGCTCCACTTGATCAAACACTGGTCAATTTGAAGTTAATGGGTGCTATTGATAATGATTTAACTTTACTAAATGAATATGTAAAGAAAGCAAATGAGTATATTGAAGTTCCATTGCCACATAATTATCCAGTATTTGGAAGAGATGCTTTTGAAACTGGAACAGGTGTTCATGCTTCAGCGGTAATTAAAGCGATGAAAAAAGGTGACCAATGGCTTGCTGACAGAATATATTCAGGTGTTCCTGCTGCTGATTTTGGATTAAATCAAGTTATCCGTATCGGTCATATGGCCGGACGTTCTAACATCATTTGGTGGCTTGAACATAATGGAATAGAAGTAAACGATGAACTAGTGGCTCATATGTTTGAAATTGCTAAGAGTCAAAGAAGGAATATGACAGATGAAGAAATTCATCAAGCAGTTGACTCATTCAATAGCAATTGAATATCATAAATTCAACTTTCTTCTTCACCGTCACCGATTCCATCGGTGTCAACATCATCATCTATTTTTGAGGAAGTCCATTCTGAATCAACACCTTCCTCACTCCATTCGCCTTCCAGTGCGAATTCATCAACATCGGCCTCTTCTCTCCAAGATGGTTCTCCTTGAGATCCACAAGTAATGAATCGGCCATTTTCATCTATTTGCTGTTCTAATAATTTTAGATGTTTAGAGATTGGTAAAAAGTGTCCTACTGGCATCCCTGCTGAGGTAAAAGGATTTGTTGCTGCGCCAATTACTAAACCATCTTCAGGTGCGACGACATCAACGGTTAATCCTGGTGTTGCAGGATCGGTAATACTGGCAATAACTTCTCCGTTTTTCATCAATGTCCCTGCGCTAACAAACATATCAAGCAATCCACCTTCACCAGCACGAATCCAACTTGAACCTGAAGCCAAAACTCTGAATTTTGGTCTATTTGGCTTACCCGGAATCATTTTCATAATCCGTAGAGAATTTAGTACTCCATGTATTGCAACTTTGACAGATTCATGATCTAATAAATCTGCACTACCCGCTTCATAGGTAATTGAAGGGATGTCCATGGAGTTTGCAAGCTTGCGCAGAGAACCCTTTGGGGGTTTCGAATCTAAAATTATTTCAATGCCGAAAGACTTAGCAAGTAAGTTTGAACCTACATGGGCTAGGTCGGCCCTTATTTGTGGCATATTCTCTCTGCCCTTTGCAGCGCTGTGTAGATCTATTATCGCATCTGAATCTTCAATTAAGTGGCGTAATATTTGAGCAGAAACCCTTCTAGTAGTTGGTCCTTTAAAATTACCAGGGAATTGGCGGTTCAAATCTCTTCCATCCGGAAAGTATCTAGATTTTTCACGATATCCGGGAAGGTTAACCACTGGAACGATTCGAACAGTTCCCGCTAAATGTTCCGGACCTAGTGCCTTGCCAACGTCGGTAAAAGCATTGCTCAATAGATGAGTGCAAGCACTTGGACCAGTTAATTCATCACCATGAATCGCTCCGAGAATAGTAACAGTAGGTCCTGGACGGATGCCATGTAATATTGTTACAGGAATTGGCCAAGAATCACCTAATTGGACTTCTAATAAGGGTAATTTGATTGTTCTCAATGTGCCAGGTTTAACGCGCTTTCTGTAGAATCGTACATCCTTCCAGTCAGCCCCTCTATCCCACTCTGGACGGGCTTCGGGCTCATGGGTAGACATTGCTTCTTCAATGGTCTTTCTGCGCCTTTTTGGTATTTCTAAGGCGACGCGAACTTTGGTCTTCTTGACCTTCCCCTTGTCACCCATAAACAGGCCTTTCATTCATTGACCATCAATACTACGCTTCTTCTGGATGAATCACCAAAGCAAACATAGGCTTTGAGCATGAGCAACCAACATGAGCGGAGTTGGAGTGCAACGTCAATATGCTGCGAAGTCAATTTGCTTTGGCTGTGGGCCTGCAAATGACAAGGGTTTGAAGATTGATAGCCATCGAATTGACAACGGTTTGACGCTAAACTTCACTCCAGAAGAACACCATCAGGCATTTCCAGGTATGATAAATGGTGGGATCATCGGCACACTGCTAGATTGCCATGGCAATTGGACTGCTGCCATCGCCATTATGGAGGCCCAAGGACTGGAAGAGCCACCATGTACTGTGACAGCTTCATATTCTGTAAAATTACGCCGTCCTACTCCAAAAGATTGTCAATTGGTAATTACAAGTCAGGTAAAGGAATTAAAAGATGATAGGGCTGAAATCGAATTATTGCTGGAGGCGAATGGCAAGGTCTGTGCTACAGGTAGTGGGTTATTCGTGGCAGTAAAAGAAGGCCACCCTGCTTATCATCGCTGGAATTGAGGTGATGACTTGGCAAAAGCAAATGGCATTGCTTATGCTGCTTTGTTGCAGTTGAGGGACGATGTCATACACATAATGAAAGACATGCCTGCATGGCAGAATGAAGATGTTGAACAGTTGGCCGAAATACCACTTGGTGTGTTGAGAAGAAATGCAACTCAAAGACATGGGGTTACAAGATGGAAAAGAGGAGCCAATATCAATCAATTGACCGTTATTGATGTGGAAGTGATAGATCTTCATCCATCTTTATTGAAGGATGAATGGAAAGCATATGCAGCATTTGTCTTGCATCATGAATATATTCACGCACTTGGTTGGAGAGCGCATAATTCTATTTTCAGAGCCTTAGAAAGTTCATGGCCAGGCACTATTAATGAGTTAGATGGGCCAAATTTTACTGAATCATTAAGATTAGCAAATGCGAAATGGCTTTGGGTTTGCAAAACTTGTGAAAAGTCATATCCTCGGCAAAAACGAGGTAATGGAAAATACAAATGCAGACACTGTTCTACAATCTTAATCGATAAGAAAGTGTAACTTGAATGAGCAGTTTATTTCTAACAAGTAATAGGCTAATTCAAAGCAGAAGCCTATCAGCAAGAACTATGAGAGCGGAATCTAGGTCAACTTCGTTGACAATTCTATTTCTCTGCATTCTGCTTTCATCCATGATTCCAGTCTCTTCAGCTGGATTAACCGACAGTACAAATGGGGGTAAATTGTTTCTAGCCTGTGATGATATTGAGAATTGTTCGTTATCATCTACTGCAGCAACCGGTGAAGAAATGATTTCTCAAGATGTGGTGACAACTCCGGGCCAATCTAAGGAAATAACGTTGGAATTTGAAATGGAGCCACGACAAATAGAATTGGCATTGCTACCAGATATTTTGGATGAAATGGTAATTGATTTACGTTTGAGGGAAGATATAACGGGTTTTACTCGTCCAGAATTGGATATCTCTTTGATCATTGGAAATAGTGTGACGGATTGGAATTTCCCTGCCCAGAACATTCCTTCTCAAACCGCTAATGAACCTTATAGAATGAATGATGAAGTACTGGATTTACAAAATGAAAGGTTACTGTGGGCAGGACAAAATGTGCGCTTAAGACTAACCTTTACAATAGATAGGCCAAGTACTTGGGAACTACATCTTTGGGGCAATTCGTTGTTAGAATTGACAATACCATGGTCACAAAATATTGAGGAAGCAAATAGCGATGAACCATCAAGTGACGCTAATCCAATAGATGATGAATTCGAAACTGTGCACTATGGTGCATTGGTTGAAAATGATAGAGATTGTTGGAGATTTGAAATAGAAGAACACGAATTATTGAAAGTGATTATAATTTGGCAACCAGTGCCAATTGAAATTGAACAATCTCATGGTTTACCAGATTTAATATCACCCAATGGGAGGCTATCTGGGCAACCAGAAATAATATTCGAAGAGGATGAGGAAGAAACTAGAATTTCATATCGCTGGAGGGCACTACCTGTAGGTCAATACACTCTATGCATCGGTGGTAAGGCTGGCGCATTTCAATCATATTCTTGGGCTGGATTATTAGGATTCGAAGGAATGGGGCCAATAGATCCTAATGGTTTTGAAAGTGAGTCATATTTTCCTGCAGGTTCTGCAATAATCGATGACTCTGTAACGGCAATAAATCTGCAAAGAACTAGTAGCCCTATATTGATGCTAAGCATTGTATCATTTCTCGGTTTTAGCTTCGGAGCACTACGATTAACAACATCAGCAACAGTTCGTTTCGGACTCTTCACGCCCGGTGTAATACTCTTACTTTTTGGCGGTATAATCAGTCCAATATGGGCATTAGCAGACGAGGTCCAGCTCGAAGATGAAATTTCATTTGATGAAATGATAGATATGAGGTTACAGCAATTGTGGGATGTATCATACCCTGGAGTTCCACAACAAACTTTGGTTGAACATACCGGTTCTACATGGGGTATGTTAGATGGTGAAACGTTCAAACTAAGATTAAATGTTGAAAAAGCATATCCCCTACCAGATGGAAGATACCAATTATTGATTCCGGAATTACAGTCATTCAGATTAGATAAGGCCATATTTTCGCAAGTCGCAGAAGGTGGTGCACAAACCACTGATCAAGGAATGCTAGAACAACAGACTGTGAAATTCATCCTACTCGCTGGGCGTTCGTTATTATTGGACCTTTTAATTTTGGAAGCATTGATGGTGGTTGATGAGGAGCCATCATCGTCCATATTCCATTTTGAAGTTGATATGGTTGAAACTAGTTCAACTGGGGCGGTTTCAGTACCTGATTGGGGTACTAGGCCCTCATTCATTTCACAAGGAGAGTGGTCCAAATTGCAGTCTGGATTATTCCCAGAAAGAATTTCTGTCACATTATGTGATTGTGAATTGGATTTGTTAGATGTTAGATTCACAGAATCACAGGGGTTCGACCTTGCGGATATACCGGATGCATCATTGATAAGAAATGCAGGTGAATTGATGGATAATTCGGTATTAATTGCAGTACTTGGCCTTGTCTTATGCCTAGTAGCAACCCGAATTGAGTATGTTCGGTATATGAGTGCAATAGAACTGGCGGAAACAATGTTTAAGCGATCCAAATGGAATTAAACAATCACTTCTTTTCTAGAGCCTCATCAATCGCTTTCTCAACATCCGAATCTTCGAGTTCCGATTCTTCTGCTGCCTTCTTGATAGACTCCGATTCCTTTGTAGTAATTTTTCCATCTTTTGCAGCCGATTTAATTGCTGCCTTAACGTTCATTTCTGCTGCTTCGGCATCAGTGATACCCAAAGCCTGTTGGAATGATTTTAATTCTGCTAATTCTTCTTCGGTAATGATTCCATCTTCCCATGCTGAACTATATGCTTCAACAAGGAATTCCTTGTATGCATCTGGGTTTAGAAGTACATCGCGAATTAGTCCATGGTTTACACCTGAATCGATAGGCGCAGCTTCTAGTATTGCGATTGAACGGCGTATTTCTTTAACAGCCATATCTTTCAAACCATGTCCAGCCCAAACAGCACCGGCGGCAACGACGGCTGCTGCAAACCAGCGCATAACGTCAGGATCAACCAGATTTCCAGGGCTAATTAAATGGAAAATACCTAGCACAGCCATCGCTGCACCACACATTACTTCGAACCAATCGTTCAAGTCAGGATCGTCATCAAATACTGAAAGACGCTCTTCTACAATCGACTCAACATCATCGCTCATGCAATAGGCACCGTTAGCGGTGGGTATTAGGGATGTCGGATGCTAATGGAGATTTTTCAGCAAAACTTTCAAGCTTATTGGCTGCGAATTATTTAATTTTTAGCAAAATGAATAGGTGCGCTCCTTTTGGACTGTTGGCGAGTATGTGACTTTATGTCGGCGCAACATCGTGAGGTGATGTCTTTAGATTTGCCCGATAATGCAAAGAGGTTTTTCACTGATATATGGGG
>JAACCR010000029.1 GCA_009937205.1 Methanobacteriota archaeon
GAATTTCACTGTATATGTTGACACCACTGTGCACTATCTTTCTCTTAACGCAAGTTGTGCTACTGGCTCTTAAGGTAATAGTTCTAGAATCTTACTACCACCACGTGCTGCTTGGGATACAAGTGCTCCAATCAGAATCATTGTCGATGCTCCGAATCGACCAAATATTTTGCCAGGTGATGGATATGATCTAACATTTAGATTATATCATCCAGATGAGCATATTGGCTATACCATCTTCACTGAAGAAACATTTAC
The DNA here is from genome assembly GCA_009937205.1 of Methanobacteriota archaeon. GTDB lineage: Archaea > Thermoplasmatota > Poseidoniia > Poseidoniales > Poseidoniaceae > MGIIa-L1. The sequence continues at coordinate 259 of JAACCR010000029.1, forward strand.
ATTTGCTTTGGATGTATTTTCCGACCCAGAAATTGGAGATATAAAAATCGTTGAAGGTGAACTTATTGAAGGAACAGAAGCGATAATTTCCGTTGATGTAAAGAATGGTGGAACAGCGCTTGCTCTTGGAGTCAGAGTCGATTTAGTATGTGATAATCTACACATTCTTGAATCACCACCAGAGATTTTCCTATTAGGACCTAATAGTGAAGAAACTCTAACCTTTAGAGTTGAATCAATTAATTTGGACTGGTGGGCACAATCATTGCCAGTAGAATGTACTGCAAGCCTTAATGGCACGTTGATGCACAAAAATATCGTTGCTAATGATGTAGGGACATACGAAGGAAATGTTGAATCATTCAGTTGGGGGCTTTCTATTAGTTTCATTGCAACAGTAGTTCTAATGATAATTTCACTATTCCTAATTAATCTATCATCAAAGAATGAAAAGATGCGATTAATAGCGGTTTACACTGGTGTGGCCGCATTAGGATTCGCATTCCATATCGGGCAAGCCTTCTCATTAACATGGTGGGGGCCTGCTATTCTTGCACTAACCGCCTTATGGGTTTGGAGAATGACGTGGTCATGTAGTGAAGAATTCCGCCTTATCCATGAGGATTACCAGCGTGCAAGAAGGGGTGTTTCAACTATGTATGCAGATCACTTTGAGGCCCTTGCAGATGGCCGAAGACAACTTTCACTGATTTTGGCATTGCCGATATTCGGTATGATGGGAATTGTACTAGGTGTTCCTCCTCAAATGGCTTCAGATCGTACTAACCTGGTCTCATTAGTAGTGTATATGGCTGTAATAATGATAGGCGTTTGGATTCTCTTATCGAAGTCAGACAAGATGTATGGAAATCTATTCGGCCGCCTAACAGATGTAGAAGTAAAGGCAACAAGAATCGAAAGAGACTTGGGAGACCCTGCCCGCCTTCTCAATGAATTAGCAGATGAGGGACTGGATTTAACCGCCATCTTTGAAGGAGTTTCAACAGCGACATCAGTTTCCGATATAGTTCCTGACAACAATAACGAAGAGGGGGTGAACGACGATGTCTGATGACGAATTAGATGAACTGGAAAGTGATTTTGATGCACAAGATGTTGAACTTGGTGACGGTGAAGTCGAAGAAGCCAGAAGCGTTATTGCAGCAGGTAAAGATTCAGCCGATCGTTTGATGGCTGCTTCACGAGAATTAGAATCAATTGTATATGGAGTGGTACAAGATGAAACCAATTCATTAGCGGGAACTGAACTAGATATTTCCGATGCTAAAAATTTCCTTTCAGTACACAAATTGTACAAAGCGAGAAGAAGTGTTCGCCGAGCAGAAAAAGCACTTGGTGAATTAGAAGAAGATGTTCTGTACTTACGCCGCAGCATTGCCATGCTACACCGACTTCTAGATGAGAAACAAGTAACAGAGGGTGAAGTTGAAAATATTCTCATTCGTCTAAGAACAGCAACAGGTGCAGCAGAAATTGGTGAAGTCGGTACTGCAGCAAGTGAAGTTGAATTCCTAGTCGATGATTTGATTGGCGGAAACACATCAACCCTCAACCCATTCCTATTCCGCCATTTCTGGTTAGGTGTTGATACACGCTGGCCAGCAGGTGGAGATTCAGGTGTTTTGCTGGTCAGAATAATCAATGACGGTCCGATTCCAATGCCGGTAATGCGTATTTCACCTCCAGTGCCAATTGGCTGGACTGCCAATCCTAGTGTAGTGGACTTACCGATTATTTCTCCTGGTGGAAACGTTCCTCTTCGTTTCGAGATTACAGCTGCTAGAAGATATGGTGCAGATGAAATCCCACTCTCTCGTAAACTGGCAATCTCAACTTCTTATGAGATGAGATCTGGTGAAATAACGATTACTATTAGGGCGCAAAACCGTTCAATGGAATCACTATCCGATGTAGTACTCTCGCCATGGCTTCCGCCAGGATATACAACAGATAAGGTGCCATTCGTGGCTCGCTTGACTCCAGACGAAGTTGCATTGATTAGAATGCCACTACGCATAGATCTAGGAAACGGAGGAACTTCCTAGGCCATGTATCATTTTCTACCCCGTATGGGGGAGGACGAGTAAGAAAAACAAAAAAATAAAATGGAAAATAAAAAGGTGAAAGAAATGAAAAAAGAAATAAACGAAAATAACGATGAGCTCGCCGCTATCGGAATTGGTGCAATGATTGTATTTATTGCATTGATTTTGGTGGCCGCGGTAGCAGCGGCTGTAATTATACAGACTGCTGAAAAATTGCAACAGAATGCACAGGCAACAGGTGATGACACACAAGAACAGATGTCCACGAAAGTGATACTTCTATCTACAGTTATCTCTGACATGACCGGTGGTGCTGAGATATTATTCTCAACCTTCGAGTTAGCGCCAGGTTCAGAACCTATCCAAGGTGACGATGTAGCATATACTGTGATTTGTGACAATGCAGGTGTAGCAACATTCGCTGACGGTGAATTTGATGAAGCAACTCTCCACACAGGGGATGGCGCAACACTTGCGGCTCCAGTCATAACCTTGAATCCAGGGATTACATATGTAGTTGAACTTGATATTGGAGGTTGCGGACCAGCAGCAAACGTAGACCATATTCTCATCATCGCAGTTGATGGTGGTGGAAACACATACGAAGAGTTACAATACGGCAGTTCACCTGCTGTAGGGGACGTAGTAGTTTGAGGTGATTATCATGAAGAACAATAATGAAAACAACGACAACTTAGCAGCAATCGGTATCGGCGCAATGATCGTCTTTATCGCACTTATATTAGTAGCAGCAGTAGCAGCAGCAGTGATTATTCAAACTGCAGAAAAGCTTCAGCAAAACGCACAATCCACTGGTGATGACACAACAGACGAAATGTCTGGTAAGGTCACAATCCTCAATGTATTCGTCAACGATGCTGATAATTTCGAAGTCTACTTCCGTTTAGCAGCAGGTTCTGATGATACTGCTGACTCGGATATACTTTGGCAACTTACTTGTGATGACGGCGCAAGCGGCATGGATTATATCGCTGGCGATTTCAGTGATTCTGCCATAGACCCACTTGATGGGACAGTAGCAGTGACAACTTCAGAAGCAGGTGTTGCTTACCGAACTACTCTTCTCGCCAGTGATGGTGGAAATGACTGTGGTCCTGACGCACTATTCACTAACAATGTCAAGGCAACTCTGTACCTACACGTTGTAGGTGGCGGAACTACTTACGACATTCTCAAAGTTAGCGATTCATCTGTTGGCTCCGTGGTAGTCTGATTTTATCTGAGTCCACAAAATGTGCTTCGGCACTAAGGACTCAGGGAGGAATTACACATGGCATGGCCATTTAGTGGCGGAGATGGAGATTCCCAGGATGCAGACGCTTTATTGAGTGAAGAACGCTTGAAGATAATGGCAAATGTTGCCATTGAACAAGTCCCCCTCCCAGAAGAGGGCGAACTCAGTGAAGAAGATGCTTGGACAATATCCCCTGGACCAACCAAAGCCCGCCTCAACAGTATCGGAAGCGTACCGAGTGTGGCAGCAAGCCTCGCTCCTGCTCAACAAGTGAATATGAATGCACAAGTTGATACTTCTAGTTTGGAACGTCTAATCAGCTCACGTCTCGACATGGTCGAAGATGTGCTCAGATTGGTTGAATACAAATTGGATGAAGGACCAATTAATCAAGATGGATCACAATCCGAAGACATATCAGACGATGAGTCTATGGATATTGATGCAAACAGTGGAGATGTAATCATCACCTCATCAGGAGAAGTCATCGCCGCTACTGGTGTTGACCGAATGATGGATGAAGATGATGCTCCGTTAGTTGAGTTGTATGAAGCACAGGCACTCAGAGCAAATCCATTCCTAGTCGCACCATCTGATGGTCTCGGCGGGGGTACAAACCAAATCGGAGCCCCGACAGTATCGGCTCTGCTTCTAGACAATATGTCTGGAATGGCAGCAGTTAGTTTTACTCAGAAGGCAATCGATTCTGGAATGTTAACAGTGGATGAAGGAGAAACGGTAATGGCAATTGTACAATTGGCAGCACCTGGAGAATCTGAAGCAGCACTCGAAGACCACCTTGCTAACAAAGAACTTCTAACACTATCTGCACTTGTCAAATCTTGGCGCAGTTCAGAAGGATTACGAGGTGAATTGTGAAATGGGCGCTTCGGTCGGAATCGGAGGTTTGATTATTGGCATGACCATGTTGGTCGTGTTCTCTATGGTAGTGGCATCAATCGATGCAAATGTTGATTCTTCACTACAAACAATCGATTCGGCCAATGAAGCATTGCCCTCTTTCACCATCGACGATGCCACCCTTTGGGAAGGCGCAGTCGTCGATGTTCAGATCGGCAGTGGAGGAAGTGGATATACTAATGGAAATCTAGTCTCTTCAACAGGTAATGGTGGCTTCGCAGCTACCTTTACTGTTGACGGTAGTGGTGCGATAATTAGCGTGGCAATCACCAGCCACGGAAATTACTCGTCCGCACCAACTATCGTTGTTCAAGGACAGACTCCGACATCATCCGCAACCTTCGTTTCATCGATCGGAAATTACATTCACTCGAATGTTACTAATACAGGTTCACAGATAACCCCACTAAGAGAAATTTGGGTATTCTCCGATGGCGAAAACCCAACCAACCTTGGAAGCATATACGCGGGTGGAAGTAATAATCCACATTGGTATTCTGGTGAAACACTTCATGTCCAGTGGGCAGAAAGTGGTCAATTACCTGTTTCTAGAGTTGCAATTTCAGTTAAAGGTGTCAACATGGCATCAACACTTGCATGAGGTGAATATATGGCAGATGGAGGAGCATCAACATTCATTTTGCTGATTACAGCATTGTTAGTGTCTGGATCGGTTTCGGCAATTCTCATTAATCAATGGGGGGATATGTCTAGCGCTCTTGAAGAAAACCGCAAGGGCAAAGAAGCTGATGCAAAAACTTCAGTCTCTTTTGCAGGTGATGCGATGGAGGTTGGGTATGATGATTCAGTAAGCCCTAATGTGATGACTTTTTATCTTCAAAACACAGGACAATATGTTCTTGATGAAAGCACTCTTGTAGTGATTATTGATGGTATTTCAGTTACATCTAGTATTACAACAACGATTTTGCCCAACGGTGCAGATTGGACCAATGTTAGGTTAGTAGAAGTGGAAGTTTCTTCAAGTTCTTGGTCATATCAAAATGATGATAGCGTGAGTATTTCGGCAGTAGTTTCTTCTGAAGTTACTTCCGGTTACCGTGGAACTGACACAATGGATATCGAGGTGAGATTAAATGTCTGATGGAATAGATACAGATGACCCTATGTTCGCAGCACATAAGCCGGTTGAAGATGGATACCCATTCGTCTTAGAGACCGATTCACTTGCAGATTCGATGGGTTCAAGATTACCTAATCGTTCAATATATGTCGTTCAGGGAGATGTCGGTTCTGGAAAATCTTTGATAAGTCAAAGATTATCTTATGGACTTGCAGAAAATGATGTCAAAGTATTAGTCATTACAACAGAACTAACGACACGAGGATGGATTGAACAAATGGAGTCCATCGGTTACGGGGTTACAGAATTCATTCGTACAGGACAGTTGATGGTTTTCAGCCGCTTTGGAACTATTGCAGAAGCACTTCCAGATGTAGGCATCCAACAAGTACTCGAGAGTGAAGCAGTTTCTAAAGCAGATATGATTATTATTGATTCTGCAAGTTCTTTAATGCCAGATGATTTGGATGATAACGGAAGATTCAAGATGATGCAAGACCTTCGCAGAATCACTAGTGAAGGGCGTTCAATAATGCTCTGTGTTGATGAAAATGAAATGGATTCCAAACTATTGCACACACTCAGAGCATCATCTGAAATAGTCTTAGATATGAAAACAGCAATGATTGGCGGAGATATCAAACGAAATATTGTCGTAACAAGATATCTTCGTGCAGCAGGACCAGTTCAATCTTCAATCGGTTGGAGAGTTGAACCTTCTATGGGATTCATCGTAGATATTACAGCAGTAAGCTGATGGAGGGATTAGTATGCGCGATGAACCAAAATTTGCTAAAGGAGATTTGGCTAGTGTAATGGCCGCTCATCCTCACGTAGCAGATTGGGTTAGAGATTTTGAAGCACACCATGGGTCTAGACCAATTTACTATGGTGAGGCGGATAGAGGTGCAAAAAAAGAACGTCCTTACAATTTAATCTACATTACAAAAGAACCAATCTTCGTACACATATACGAACCTCCAGAAGATGATCAACAATCAGGTGGCGAAATCTTGTGGTTCGGTCTTGAACCACAATTGACAGACTCTGAAGAATATATCAGAAGAGAATTAATTGAAACTCTATTACAAGAAGCACCAGCAGCGCCATCATTTACTACCGATAATGAATTTGAAAATATTCTCGGGCAAATGATAGAGCGATATACAGTACTCGATACTGAATTAAGTGGTACTGTTCGTCGTCAAGGAAAGTTATGGCAACTTGTTGGTCTAGATGATCGCAGATTGACAGTAACACAGAATCAGCGGGAACGACTACGCTATGTCGTTATCCGCGATTTAATTAGAAATGGTCCACTCGAACCACTTCTTTCAGATGAGATGCTGGAAGATATTCACTCAGTTGGACTAAAACATATTCACATGGACCACAAAATATTCGGCATGGTCACTTCCAATATTAGATTCCGTGACAGGGATTTGCTATCGAGATTCTTGAGAGCAATGTCAGAGCGTATTGGTCGACCAGTTTCCGATAACAAACCAATTATTGACGGAGCACTTCTCGATGGTTCGCGTATCAATATCATATTCTCAGACGATGTCTCGATGCTCGGGCCATCTTTCACAATTCGTAAATTCGCAGAAGAAACAATCTCCATTACACAATTGATCCAGTGGGGAACGATTTCAGCACAAGTTGCTGCCTACATTTGGATTTGTTTAGAATATGGTATGTCGGTTCTAGTATCTGGGGAAACAGCATCAGGAAAGACTACAACACTCAATGCAATCCTTCCATTCATTGACCACAATGTCAAGATTTACTCGGCAGAAGACACCCCTGAAGTCAAAGTTCGCCACAAACTATGGCAACGCCTTGTCACTCGTTCTTCCAAAAATGAAGAGTCAAGGGTCGAAATGTTCGATTTACTAAAAGCAGCTCTAAGAAGTCGTCCAAGATACATCATTATTGGTGAGATTCGAGGTGTTGAAGGTGCTACAGCATTCCAGGCAATGCAAACCGGTCACCCAGTAATTGCTACTTTCCACGCATCGAGTATCGTGAAAATGATTCAGAGATTTACAGGTGACCCGATCAATGTTCCAATGCGGTTCTTCGACAACTTGAATTTCGCGATTTTCCAAGAAGTAGTTGAAGATCCTAATGGTGGTGGAATCGCAAGACGTGTCACTGGTATCGACGAAGTAATAGGCTACAATAAACACAGTGATGGTGTATTAACACGTGGTATGTTCGAATGGGATCCTATCAAAGATAAGCACTATTTCCGTGGAATGTTCCAATCGCATTTACTTGAAAATAAAATTGCGGCTGTGGCAGGATTCTCAAATAAGCGTGACATCTATGATGAGATGTTAAAACGCGCAGCAACACTTCAGATAATGGTGGATAGAGATTTAACGCATTATGATGACGTTTTTGATTTAATCGGAATATATTACAATACAGGATGGGATAATTTCAGTAGAGCGGTAGATACGTGGGTTGGGGTCAACCACAAGTGAGGAGGAGATGACATGGAGCGTCTGCCACTATGGCAAATTGCGTTGCGCCGCATCGACATGCCTGTTCAAAGATATATTGGTATCTTTGTTGGTGGATCATTTTTACTCGGCTTGATAGTTGCAAGCATATTGATTTTCTTGACTGGAGGTTTTGCAGAAGGTGCACTATTCGCCGGTTTCGCTGGAGTATTGATGTTGATACTGCTGCCAGTAATGGCAGCGTTTGCAGCGATTGCATTCCCTGTATTAGAAGTACAACGCTCGGCCACATTAATTGAAAGAGAAATGCATATGTTCATCACCAGAATGGGAATTCTCTCACTCGGAGAGGTAGGTGCATCATCAATATTTGACATTCTAAAACAAATGAGTGATTATGGTGAATTGGCTAGTGAAGTAAAAAGAATTGAGACTTTGGTAGACAAATGGCACACATCCTTGCCTGAAGCATCCAGAATAGTTGCTCAGCAATCACCATCTCCGCTGTGGGCTGATTTCCTTGATAGAATGGCGTTTTCAATTGAAGCAGGTCAACCAATAGATGCGTTTATGCGTTCAGAGCAAGAAACAGTTTCAGAACAATATGCGACATTGTATGATACAAGGTTAGAATCGGTTGATATCATGAAGGAGATATATGTCTCATTAGTTTCTGCTGGATTATTTGGACTGATTATCGCTGGAATACATTTGGTGTTATTTGAAGTTGGCACAGGCGCTGATACGCCGATTGAAGTGGCATCAAGAATCAGATTCTTATTACTTGCATCAATATTATTCATGTTTGTACAAATTGGTGCAGTATTTGCCTTTAGGGCAACGATTCCGAAGGATAAGACCTTTGCAAGAGATGAACTAGAGACGCCATTTAGACTGAACTTTAATAGAACTTTATTGATGGCTCTAAGTATCACTATCGCCTTGTTGATGATTACAACGGCTTCAGTCATTTATGCGTGGGAAGGAATCTCACAAGAATGGGACAAATACGGATTATTGCTGATTGCATTACCTCTAAGTCCAATGCTTATTCCAGCATTTTTAGTTGGAAGAGAAGAAAAGAATATTCTTCGTAGGGATGAAACTTACCCAGATTTTATTCGTGCATTAGGTGGAACCGCCCAGGCACGAAGTGCAGAACCGAGTGCTACGATTAAGGCACTTAGAGGAATTGATTTTGGTGCCTTGGATTCATCCATAGACCGTTTGGAAAAGAGACTATCCACTAGAATCGATTCTGATCGGGCGTGGGATTATTTCAATTCAGATACAAACTCAGCAGTAATTTCCCGCTATACTCGAATCTATATTGAAGGTTCACAATCTTCGGGTAAGCCTGCTGCTACAGCAGATTTAGTCTCACGTTCAGTTGGTAATTTACTTTCACTACGTCATCGAAGAGCACTTTCTGCAGATACTATGGCGGGAGTGTCATTGGGTCTACTCATTGCCAGCGTAACCTCACTCAATGTTACAATCGCTATCGTATTGAAATTAGGTGAAGCAATAGCAGGAGTTGCTACCGGATTTACCGAAACAGATGTAGGTGCATTAGCAGATTTCGGTGCAGGGGTTGCATTACCTGTAATGGAGGATGCGAGTTCAGTTGGAAGTAATATTAAGATGTTCAAAGTAATAGTCTCAATACTAATATTGGGGCAAATTGCTGCTGTATCAATTATTGCGACTAGATTGAGAGGTGGTGGCAAGGTTAGTGCACTCGGTCAAATTATCAAATTAATTTGGGTTGCAGGTATTACTTCACTATTGACTTCTATAATGTTAGATGGAGCAAGTTCGATGTTCGGCATCTGATGTTTTGGTTAAATCATAAAGCGCTGGGTTCATTGCAGTGGAACCTTTGCGACAGTATATGCGTATGTTACGTACACTCATTCTGGGCGCGATAATGGTGCTGCCTGGGATGTTTTTAGCTTACTTGGTATGGATACTGGCAGGCAATCCTACCACCGAGCCAATAGAATCTCTCATCTGTAATGGAATTCCTCTAACCTCAATCGGACTGGGATTATTGTTCGGTTGGATGAGTGGAGCAGAGTACTCAGTTAAAATGGAGTAATCTCATCTTTTGGCTTCTGCTTGAATTCTTTTCTTAGTCGCAGCCCATGAACAAATAGGGCATTGGCTGAGATCGTGAAATCTTGCAGGGCAATATTCTCTACCAAAGAAAATAATTTGCAAATGGAGTTTATTCCATAGTTCTCTAGGAAATATTGCTTTCAAATCTTTTTCAGTTCTCTCAACAGTAGTATCGTTAGATAGTCCCCACCGTGCAGCAAGCCTGTGAATATGTGTGTCAACAGGGAATGCAGGTACTGCAAATGCCTGAGCCATGACAACGCTTGCAGTTTTATGACCTACGCCAGGTAGGTCTTCGAGTTCCTTGAAGGTGCAAGGAACTTGACCATCATGTCTTTCGACAATCAGTTGTGATAAACGCAAAATGTTCTTAGATTTTGTTGGCGCTAATCCAATTTGCCTAATATCTTGCAAGATAGTATCAACATCAAGTTTAGTCATGTCAGCTGGATTATTTGCTTTTGCAAATAGTGCTGGTGTGACTTCGTTAACTTTCAAATCAGTAGTTTGAGCACTCATCAGTACTGCTACAAGTAATTCAAATGGGTTATTATGGTCTAATGGTATGGGAGTTTCTGGATATAATTCCTCCAACATGGAGATGATCATTTCCGCCTTCTCACTCCTGCGCATGTTTGGGTCATCTCCGATTAGCAATTAATACATCATGAATGAAGACGCGACATTAAATCTTCACCACTGAGGGAATTTAGAACATCGCCACTTTCTAACCAACCCTTTCTCGCACACATTACACCGTATGTGATGTCTGCCAATCCACGGATAGAGTGAGCATCTGGATTGATTATGATAGGGACTCCTAACCCCTTTGCATGCTTACAAAGACGCCAATCTAAATCTAATCGATATGGGCTTGCATTCAATTCGATAGCCTTCAATCTTCCAGCATCGTTATGGTCGGCCATATGTTCAATCACAGATAGTAAATCAACTTCATAGCCATCTCTTCCCTGTAAAATCCTTCCAGTTGGATGGCCAAGTATTGTTGTTGCTGGATGATCAATCACCTGTAATAATTCTTCAGTATTCTGTACCTCGTCACGTGCCTTCCACTTCCCCATCGCATGCACGCTGGCAACGGTATAGTCCAATTGTGATAAGACATCATCAGGGTGATCTAATTTCCCACCGGCCAAAATATCAGATTCAACACCATGAACCAATCGGAAATCCTTCCCTTGTTCCTGCCATTGCTGATTATATTTTTTGATTGTATTACCCTGCTCAAGTAAATCTTCTGCATTCGCTCCATTAGCGATTTGTAAAGTAGGTGAGTGATCGGCTAATCCTAACCAATTCCAGCCCATTTTTTGAGCAGTATCTGCCATCTCTTCCAAACTTGCTTCTCCGTCAGAAAGAGTAGTGTGGTTGTGTAACGCTCCGCGAATATCACTCATTTCAATTAGATTTGGAAGTTCATTAAGTTCCCCCGCAATGACTTCTCCAGTATCTTCTCGCAGTTCAGGAGTGACCCATTGCATCCCTAAATGAGCATAAATCTCTTGTTCACTGGTCGCTGCTAATGAGAATTTAGCGGCGGCCATCCCCTTCAACTCACCTGCTTCACTGTCAGGGATTAGCCCAAACTCATTGAGGCGTAGGCCTCTGCTAATCGCTCTTTGGCGCATTGCAATATTGTGTTCTTTACTACCGGTAAAGTATGCTAAAGTGAATGCAGCAACATGTGGAGGAACCAATCTCACTTGAGCATCTATTGTTCCACCTGATTCTAATTGCTCGTAATCATCTCCTCCAATCGCTTCGAGAACATTAGAATCAATATGACCAACAGTAAAGCCTTCTTCAAAAATAGAAGTGTCAAGAATCAAACTGATCTTAGAATCACCCGCACCCTTGACATCGGCAATACCATTCAAATTGAGAATCGCATTAGCAACAGATTCATGGTCTTCCTGCTTAACTGAAACTACAACATCAAGGTCACCAATAGTTTCCTTTCTTCTTCGCGTACTTCCAGCTAAAGTTGCTTCAATAACCCCTGGAATAGCAGCGACCTTATTGGTAAATGCTTCACCATATTTGAGTCCAATATCCAGTCTCCTTCTCGCTCTAAATCTACTTAATAATTCAATTCCATCTAGCATTCGTCGCTGGGATTTCTCTCCAAAACCCTTCATTGGTGCAATTTGGCCATCTAGTGCAGCCGCTTTCAAACTCGCTACAGAATTAATGCCTAGTTCATCATGCATCAATTTTATTCGCTTTGGACCCAAACCCGGAATCCCGAGCATTTCTATCAATCCTTGTGGAGTACTATTGTGCAAATCAATCCAATCACTTGGCCACTTCCCTTCTTGCACCGATTGAGTTAGCGCAGAACCCAACCCTTTGCCGATTCCTTTGATTCCAAAAATTTCTCCTGATGCGATTAATTCACCTAAATCAGTAGTTAATGAGCCAAGTGTTCTACTCGCATTTTGGTATGAACGTACACGGAATACATTGGCTCCTTGCAGTTCCAGCAACACTGCAACTTGATGCATTACATTGGCTACTTGGTTGCGAGAAAAGTAAGGTGGGCCGCTCGGGCGAGCCTTGGGTAGAATGAAAGATGCGCCCGCCATAATCAATGATGATGCCCACCCTTCTCAAAGATTGCTAACAAAAACAGGTATAATTCTAAATGAAATAAATTAGTTACTCCCAACTTTTGAAGAGTAGGTGGCTGTAGGAGTCAATATGGTGGAGGTTGAGAGCATTGAGTATCTAGCTCAATCATTGTGTTTTACTTCTGCAATATTGTTCGCTTTAATCGCAACATTTAGCCGTTCTGAAAGAGCAGAGAATATGGCTCAAAATGCAATCGCATTCTTGCTGGTTTTATCTGCAGCTGTACTTTGGTGGCTATCTTTATCTGGTGGAGAATTGTGGGGATCTAATTACTTGCCAAAGCCATTATCTTTGATTTGCCTAATACTAGCGTTCTCGGCAAGAATGAATATCAAAGGAACAAATATTTCCTTTGGTGCAAACCCGCACAATATCAATAAAAAAGATGAATCCGGTGATTCTGAAGAATAGTCTTCAAACGATTTCGCCAGGTTCTTGCTCGCCTTGTTCGGCTTCCTTAGCCATTTTTTGGTCAATAAAAGTACGCATATACTCAGGAAGTTCCCCATTGACGAATATCACATCATTGATTTTGTCTAACTTTTTTAGTGAATAATAAATTTGCATTGCGGTCATGGGAGTGGAAGAACACCCGTTGCATCCTCCATCCAATGAGAGCATGATATTGCCATCACTTGTGTCAATAACTGTAACAACTCCGTCATGAGCATCCAGAATCTCCTGAACAGGGCCAATTTCGGCTAAAACCTCTTCAGCACTAATCGCCATACTGTTAAGGCGGTGGCTTATCCCTTTCAACCGTTGCTAATTTCTGATAATCATTTTGAGTAAAAAATGTGTTGAATATGTTCAAACTAAGCGAAATGGCTCCTGTCATCTATTACGCTTAGGGATTCACTTATGAGGGGGATTTAGGTCGGCGGGTTAACAAGGTGTTACCTATGATGGAAAATATACCAGAGATTGCAGCAGCAGCAGGTCTTTTCGGCCTAATGATTGCTTTCGGTCTATACAAGAAAGTAAACAGCATTGAAATCGATAACAAAAAGGTTGCCGAGATTACAGAAGAAATTCAAGATGGAGCAATGGCGTTCCTTACTGCAGAGTACAAAGTACTAGCAGTATTCGTAGTCGTTGTTGGTGCCTTATTGTCACAGATTACTGACGTTAATACATCAATTGCTTTCTTTGCAGGTGCAGTCGCTTCAGTTCTAGCAGGATTGTCTGGAATGCGCGCAGCAACTTCCGCTAATGGAAGAACTGCAATGGCTGCAAAGAATGGTGGCCAATCTGCTGCATTAGCAGTTTCATACAACGGTGGCGCTGTAATGGGTCTATCAGTTGGAGGACTTGGTCTTCTAGGTATTTCCTTAGTTGCATTCTGGCTTGATGCTGGTAGTGCAACATCAAGCGAACTTTCTGCGGCTGCAGGATTCGGTATGGGTGCTTCATCCATTGCCCTATTCGCCCGTGTTGGTGGTGGAATTTACACAAAGGCTGCTGACGTTGGTGCAGATCTAGTCGGCAAGGTTGAGGCTGGTATTCCAGAAGACGACCCTCGTAATCCTGGTGTTATCGCAGATAACGTCGGAGACAATGTTGGTGACGTCGCTGGAATGGGTGCTGACATCTTCGAATCATTCGTTGGTTCAATAATTGCAGCAATGATTATCGCTTCAAGTTTCGATGCGGCAACTAAAGCAGATTACATACTTCTTCCAATTCTTCTTGGCCTAATCGGTTATCTTGCCTCCATCATTGGTGTATTCTCAATGACTATTCTAAAGAATGGAAGCGACCCAGCAGCAGCACTTCGTAATACTACCTTTATCGCAGCGATTCTATTCATTGCAGGTGGTTATGGCGCTATCCATCAGGGCTTGATCGATGTTACATACGGTGTAATGCACGCTGTACTTCTTGGTAGTCTTGTAGGAATCCTAATCGGATTAGTTACAGAATACTATACTGGTATTGAGCCAATCTTCGGAATCATTAAGCCAAAGGCAATTCAACACATCGGTAAGATGTCACAAACCGGACCTGCAACAAATGCTATAGCAGGACTTTCAGTTGGAATGATGTCTACCTTCATCCCTGTACTATTAATCGCAGCAGGTATCTATGGGGCAAATCATTTCGGAGGAGATACATATGGATTATACTCAATCGCAATGGCTGCAATGGGTATGCTGGCAACTGTCGGTGTAACAATGACAGTCGACGCATATGGTCCAGTTGCAGATAATGCAGGTGGAATTGCTGAGATGTGTAGTCTTGGTGACGACGTCCGAGCAATTACCGATGAACTAGATTCAATCGGTAACACAACTGCAGCAGTTGGAAAGGGATTCGCTATTGGTTCAGCGGCCCTAACTGCACTCGCACTCTTCGCAGCATATACAACAGCGATTGGAGGCATCGACCTATCATTGACCAATCCAATGGTCGTAATTGGACTTCTAATTGGTGGTTCTTTGCCATTCGTAGTTGCTGCAATGACTATGACCTCAGTCGGAAAGGCTGCGGGAGAAATGGTTGAAGAAATCCGCAGACAATTCCGTGAGATTGACGGATTACTAGAAGGCCGAGAAGGAGTCAAGCCAGATTCACAAAAGTGTGTTGACATTTCAACAAAGGCAGCTCTTCGTGAGATGGTCGGACCTGGTGTTGTAGCAATAGTTGCCCCAGTAGTTGTTGGAGTTTTACTCGGTGCTGAAGCACTCGGTGGACTTCTTGCAGGTTCTCTTGTCACAGGAGTTCTAATGGCTCTATTCATGGCTAATGCTGGTGGTGCTTGGGATAACGCAAAGAAAGCGATTGA
>JAACCR010000129.1 GCA_009937205.1 Methanobacteriota archaeon
TCAGCAATACATGGCAATAAGAGCCAAGGGGCGAGAACTAGGGCTCTTGCTGGATTCAAAAATGGTGACATACCAATATTGGTAGCAACTGATATCGCAAGTCGCGGTATAGATGTTGATGATGTTACTCACGTCTTCAATTACGACCTACCAAATGAGCCTGAAAGTTATGTCCATAGAATAGGAAGAACTGCTCGTGCTGGAAAAGATGGAATTGCATATGCATTTTGTGACGAAAGCGAAAGTGGATATTTGGTTGGAATTGAGCAAGTAACTGGAACTACAATCCCTCGAGATCTAACACAAGAGTTTCATTACGCTAATGCAATACCAAAGCCTGGTCAAAAGGCTGGTAAAATAAAAGGGGCTAAGAGTTCAAAACCAAATAATCGGAATAGAAAGAGTGCTCCGAGGCAGGGCAGTTCTAACAATAATAATTCTAATCGGAAACGAGGTGGTCCAACTAATTCTAATCAAAACCAAGGTAGAGGAAATAGGAGCAATAACAATCGTTCAAATCAAAATAATAATTCACAAAGAAGGAATAATAGTAATCAATCGAGAAACCCATCTCGCAGAGATAGGGCACAGAATCAGCAAAGAGATGATTGAATAATCAATATTAACACGTTGTTGATTATAGAGATTGATCAGTAGGAATCTTGATTCGTTTCTTCATTATGCAATTGCTGCCAATCATTATATTTTGTAATAGGTGGATTTTTCCTTTTTAGAACGAACAATAATGCACCTATTAGAACACTAAAACCAACGACTCTAATAGCAACATCGAACCAATTATCCATTGTTGAAGTATCTGGGAATAAATCATAGGCATCGGCGATTCCATCTCCATCACTATCGTATTTTGCCTTAGCATCTGTTGGATATTGGTCAGTGTTATCACCTAAACCATCACCATCACTGTCATACCATTCACCGGTATTATCTGGGAATGCATCTTCATTGTCTCCAATTCCATCATAATCCCTATCTCCACATTCGCTAGGGTCCTCCGGCCAAACATCAGAATTATCTCCACATCCATCCCCATCAGTATCATACCATTCAGTGGAATCCTCTGGGAAAGCATCTGCATTATCGCCTACACCATCTCCATCAGTATCATTCCACTCATTAGGATCACTAGGGAAGGCATCTCTATTATCTCCATATGAATCATTATCTCGGTCTGCCCAATCTGTTGGATCTGTCGGGAATAAATCTCTATTATCACCTACAGAGTCATTATCCATATCTGCCCAATCTTCAGGGTCATTAGGGAATAAATCAACATTATCGCCAAACCCATCTCCATCTCTATCTGGGCAACCTTCTGGAATTAGCGAATTACCACTTTCAAGCGGGCAGACATCTCGATTATTTCCATATCCATCGCCATCACTATCCATCCACTCGCTTTCATCTGTTGGAAATGCATCTTGATTATCCCCATATCCATCTTCATCAGTATCCAAGCATTCAGAATCATCCAATGGGAATGCATCGCTATTATCACCACACCCATCACCATCAGTATCGGCCCATTCCAATGGGTCTAGCGGGAATGCATCTTCACCATCAATCACCAAATCGTCATCACTATCTGGGTCGCGTGGATCTGTTCCGAGCGAATCTTCTTGTGAATTACTTAATCTATCTCCATCTTCATCAAGATCTTCTAAATCATGACAGCCATCATTATCTAAATCTGCGGAATGGATTCCGATTAATCCCTTCGGACAATTATCCTCGTCATCCAAATGTCCATCATTGTCATCATCAATATCGACTTCATCCTCACATCCATCCATATCATGATCTTGTGATGTTTGACTGAAAGGACAAGGGTCAATTGCATCATTCAATCCATCTTCGTCTGTATCTCTTTGCTCCGCAGAACAGCCATTAGAATCAACTTCTGCGCCAATATCTGTATTTGGACATAAGTCATTGCCATTATTGACAGTATCTGAATCATCATCTCTTTGGTCCCATGAACATCCATCCGAATCAAGGGTTATCATCTCTTCAGTCCATGGACATAAATCATATAGGTCAACAATTCCATCAGCATCTGTATCTGCTTCACCTACTGATTCAATAGCATATTGTCCAACAATACGATGCATTACTCTAGTAGGATGAGCCTTATCAAAATATAAGTATTCGTCTGGATTTTGAACTATTGTGTCACCAGCATTACATATTGGCAATGGCAATAGTGAGATTCCCCCTGTGCATGCAGCATCCTGGACATTTGTGATTCCTAGAGCCTGTTTGTTTGAAACAATGTCATTGAAGACTGAATATGCATCAATACTGTGAAAAGTTATAGATAATTCTGCACTTAAATTAACCAACATATTGGCAAGTTTGGAATTATAGACTTGAACTTCATTTGCGATTGCATTTTGCTGTGTTTGTGATTTTCCAGCTATTTCGGGAGTGGTCTCTAAAGGTGGCAAATTGGGAACTATAAATTCATCTGCTCCAGCAGTGGCTAATGCCCTAATATGCGATTCCATATTAGTCATAATCACATTAGAATTAGCAGTACCATAAAGGAAATCGTTGCCACCGGCCCAAAGAGATACTACTGTATTTGGGGGTATTGTCTGAACATTAGTCAAATATTCAGAGATTTGGGCACCGACGGTTGGCAACACCAAATAGGAATATCCTTGCCCTGTTTGCCCACCACCAAAGGCGCGGTTGTCACCTGCTTGAGTACCGCTTCCTATCGTGGTATTGACCGAATATGCATCGGATAAGTATTCAACCCACACAGCACCATTAGAAAAACGACCTTGCCAATACGGCGGCACATCTGGAACATCAAGCCATGATGCTTTGGCATTACCCATATCTGAGAGTGAATCTCCAAAAACTAACAAATTGGCAATTTGAGGTAGTTTACTATTTTGGAACACTGTAAAATGGACATCATCTTGAGCTATTATTGAGGCTGTTTCATCAACCAAATCCACTTCAATATTGTAGAAGTGATCGCCGTTAAAAAAGTGCTTCAATGGAATCTGAATAGAATCAGTAGAACCAATTGCTTGGAATTGAACTGTACCATTCAAGACGTTAATTCCGCTTTCATCATATACAACCCATTGTGCTTGTAATGGCACACCATTAGGAGGTGATGTGAGATCTACATCAATAATTACAGTCTCATGACTTAACCAATCATATTTCTGTACTGAACATTGCATGCTCGTTGAGCGACCTTCTGCTATCGCAATCATCGAAAATGATTGCACAAGCAATAGAGTGACTAGAACAAAGCAACTGTTGCGCACAAACATACCAAATACTGTAACCATAAAGCAGTTACCTAATAGAATCAAGCAATAGCATTCAACAACAACCAACTATTCGCATAGTCATGGCAAGAGCGATATTAGGTGGCGGCTGCTTTTGGTGCGTCGAAGGTGCTTTCAAGCAATTAAAGGGTGTTATTTCAGCCTTACCGGCCTATGCAGGTGGTCCAAAGCCAAATCCAACTTACAAGGAAATATGTTCTGGAACAACTGGCCATGCTGAAATCGTTGAAATCATTTTTGAACCATCTATAATTGATTATAATACAATTTTAGAAATATTTTTCACAGTTCATGACCCGACTCAACTAAATCGTCAAGGTGGAGATATTGGAACTCAGTATCGCAGTTGTATCATGCCAGTAGAGCAAGGTCAAGAGGAAATTGCATTGGAGGCAATCAATACAATGCAGCAACTATACGATAAACCAATAGTCACAACAATAGAGCCAGCAACTAACTTCTTAATCGCTGAAGAGTATCACCATGATTACTATGCAAGAAATCCAAATCAAGGATATTGTACCGCAGTAGTTAGTCCGAAACTTTCCAAGGTTCGTAGTAAATATTCTCA
>JAACCR010000130.1 GCA_009937205.1 Methanobacteriota archaeon
TACTAACAAGTATTCCCGAGGGTGAGAATGTAGTGGTTCACTGTATGGGTGGATTAAGTCGTGCTGGAACATTTGTTTCCATTTATCTATGGCTACGAGGTTCATCTATGGCAGATGCGATAGAAAGAGTTCGTGCAGAAAGAGATCCCAGAGCAATTAACCATCGGCAAAAGGAGTTCTTGGAACTTCTTGAACAAACTGGCTACAGCGTTGAGTAAAAGATTTGCAATTAAACACCTGGGTTGCGATTTAGCAACCAGCTATTAATTTCACTCAGTTCCAGCAAGGAATCCGCATTCGATTAATCCCCAAGGGAAAATAATCAATCGAAGTGCGAACGCAGGCACTCCAGAGTGGCCGCGGTCTCGTAGTCGTGAAACAGCGAAAGCAATCGAAGGTACAAGGATCATAATGCTGACGAGAGCTGCCGGAATAACGCCGACCATGGTTAGAACCACGTTGATGACCATAAGGGCCACAACACTAATCCACCAATTCGTTCGTGTAATTTTTGCTTCGCTGCTAAATTTCATTACTTCCATTATATCCATTTTAATCACCATGTGTGGGAACTTGTCCCTAAAGCGTGTTTTTGTCCAAGTGCCTATAAAAGGTCTTCCGGCACTTTAGAAACAATTGCCTTTCTTGAACCTCTTTGCAGAGTCACACATTGTGAAATTGTCCCAAAGGATACAGTTTCAAGGAAAGGAAAAGGGAGTAAAATACCACTGATTCAAGGGGTTTAGATTCACAAGTCATGACTTTAGCATAAATGACTAGATTGCTTCCCAAACTCCTTCGCTTAATTCTGTTTATTCGTATTTTCTAATAGAGAACTAGGTATAGTTGGTACTACATGAAATCCCGTTCTACTTACCGCCTTCCTCTTCGGCTCCCCTTGGGGTGGTACAATATCAGTTCCTATAAATCCGTCATTAAAATAATCCAAGAAGGTCCATTTTGAAACTTTGGAATCCTCGTTAGCGACAAATTTTAGTAATCCATAGAAGTAAGATCTTAATCCAAAGTTTGATGAAAAGGCAAAGGGGTTCAAACTCTTCTAGTACATTGTCACGCAGTGACGCATTTAGGGGTACTAATCTTAGAGAGGGAATGGACGTTAGGGGATTTGAACCCCTGGCATCTTCGTTGCAAACGAAGCACTCTTCCAACTGAGCTAAACGCCCCTGTAATCCAACGGGTGGACCTTTCCCTTTTGAGCCTTCACCTTCAATCAAGTGCTATTAGCGCTTGACGGTTTTACAATTCTCATAATTATACAAGATCGATTGTTGCATCTCTATCTGGGCCTACACCAATACTAGTGCAAGGAACTCCCATTAAAGACTCAAGTTTAGCGATATAATTCTGTGCTGCTGCTGGAAGTGCCTTGAATCCAATTCCATCCGAGTTAGCCTTCTTTGCAATCTCTAACCATTCGCTCAAAGAATGACCTGGGAATCCCGGCATTGAGATATAAATCGGTTTGCATCTTGCGATTGCACTTGCTGAAGATGGCATTTCTAGAATCTCTTTACCATCTAGTTCGTATGCTACACAGATTTTGATTTCTTCAAGTCCGCCTAACACATCTAACTTCGTCAAGGCAATTCCTGTGAAACCATTGATTCGGTTAGCGTGGCGCATTACCACCATGTCAAACCAACCACAGCGTCTCTTTCGCCCTGTAGTAGTGCCAAATTCATGACCTACTGTACCGAGGTGATCACCATCCGCATCTTCTAATTCAGTAGGCATTGCGCCATGACCAACTCGAGTGATATAGGCCTTAGTGATTCCAATTACCTCGCTGACGTGGCCAGGATGAATACCAGCACCATGTGAAGCATTTCCTCTTGATGTAACCGAGGAAGTGACAAAGGGGTATGTTCCTTGGTCAATATCCAATAAGCAACCTTGGGCTCCTTCCAGAATAATTTGTTCCCCTAACTTGAGAGCATTGTCAACCATTAGGCCGGTATTACCAATTGAACCATTGTAATTATCCCATATCCAGTTGACATCTGTACTCAAGGATTCTTCGCTGACTCTATCTTCAGAACCTGCAGCCTGTAGGGATGCATTCATTCTTGCCACTGTTGCGGAAATCCATTGCGCATCATTAATGATCTCACTGAGGTCTCCAAAGCGAAGACCGATTCTGTTAATCTTATCTGCATAGGTTGGACCTATTCCCCTACCAGTAGTTCCAATCTTGCTGTCTAGACTGTCCATGAATCGATGATATGGAAGAATGATGTGAGCTCTTTCACTAACATATAATCTGTCACCCCTTGGATCTTCACCTGTCGATTTTTCCCAATCTGTAAGTTCCTTATTGAGCACCCATGGGTCGACAACCATCCCATCTCCTAGGACAAGGTTACACTCTTTTCGTGTAATTCCACTTGGTAATAAATGGAACTTCAGTACTTTATCGCCGATGACAACTGTATGCCCTGCGTTATTCCCGCCTTGGAATCTAACAACCCAAGACGCCTGTTCGGCAAGGCGGTCAACTAGCTTTCCTTTTCCTTCATCGCCCCATTGGGCACCTAAAATGACTGTTGCTGGCATTAGAGTCTCCTCAACTTGCGGGGAATGCTGACCGTCTTTGAACTATATCCTTACAACCTCTAGATTTTAATTGAGATATTCTCAATTATTTCTTGTCTGCAAATGATTAAAAAAAGAAAAATAATACCTTACTTTATTAACTGTAGAACAAAGAAACTATTGTATTCGCCTAAAGCGTTTTTTTAACGCTCACAAGGCCTCTTGCACCCCATTAGTGATAGGGAAGTCCAACGAGGAGTTTATATAAGGCGGCGTTTACTAGTTAACTAAGAGTTGAGAAGTGATGAGTCGGAAACAAGTAAATATGGAACCTGCGTCTTCAAAGAAAAATCAATACCAAGGAGGTGCTGGCTTGGAACGTCCTCCGCGACGAACTTTAGAAGGCCATACCAGCCCTTGTGAGGAATGTTTTGCAGTTGATTGGAATATGGATGTAAACAGAGGAGAAATCGTCTGTAACTCCTGTGGCCTCGTTGCTGCAGAGAATGTGATCGACCCTGGCGCAGAGTGGATTAATGGCGATAGCGGCCAAGACAAATCAAGAGTAGGTGCACCTTTGACCTAGACACTAGCAGATAGAGGCTTAAACACAACTATTGATGTAAAAGATTTGAACTCCGGAAAATCTGGAAGACTCGGTATGTCCAATCAAGCAAGACGCGATTGGAGAAGAAGGAGAGTCGTTGATGAAAGCAGCAAAACCAGAAAGAGTCGTGAGAGGAATTTGGTTAGAGCTAATCAATTCATTAGAGATAAATCAGGTTTACCACGACCGTTACAAGAGGAAGTTGCCCGCATCTACAGGAAACTATCCACTGAGGGATTCGTTACCGGCAGATCGATTGCTGGTGTTTCAGCAGCCTGTACATATTTAGTCGCTAGGCAAGAGAGCCTACCAAGACAAATTTCACATATAGCTGAATCCTTTGATGTAACTGAAAAGGAATTATCTCGATTGATTAGGCAAGTTTCTAGAAAAATGAATATGCATAAAATTACATCTCCTGATCAATTCTTTGACAAGTTCATCTCCGATTTGCAATTACCTGCCAACATTCATATTCAAGTCAACAACCTTTGGAATATTATTAAGCCGCATGACGACATTTGGCAAGGAAAGAAACCGATGGGGGTTGCTGCTGCTCTAATTTACAAAGCATCTAATGAATCTAGTAACCCAAGAACTCAATCTGAAGTGTGCGCTGTTGCGAATATCTCAGAGGTCACATTACGTGGATTGCTACGTTTATTTAATGGTCTACTGCAACAACTTGGTCATGAATCATTGCAATGATTGATACTTTTCAGCAACAACCTTGATGAATCTAGGGCTAGGAGACTATAATCATGGGATTCAAGGCCAATGCACGCAAACATCAAAAAAAGTCTGGTGACGATTCAAAGAAATCAGCTACTGCAGCAAAGGAAGGAGTAATTCCATGTGGCAGAAAATCCTGTGAAGGGTTTGCTGACAAGGACATGGGAGGTCGCTCTCTATCCGTTGACAATGCAATCGAAACATGGGGCGATAGCGGCTATACCGAAAGAAAAGGACGAGTTCGCGTCTGCAAGCCTTGCTATAGGTTGTGGAAGAAGGAGAACAAGTCTGACAAGGACACCTATTGATTTTCTTTTCACTTTCACTTTTATCAGAGGGTGTGGGAAAGGAAGTAGTACCTACGCCTTTCATTTCTGTTGTATGAATAATAGAATTGTACTACGAAGCCTCGTCACATCCGATGGATGTTTGACCGCAATGGATGATGGAATGATTATCTGGAAACCGACACTCGGCAGACGCCAACAAACAAAATTAGATTCGTTAGTAACAGTCTTGTTGGCCTTCAAAAGTATCAATAATCGTCTAGAGAGCATCATCGTAGGCGATAATAGTGGGGGAATTACTCATTTGTCAGTTCCTTGTCTTGAAGTGATAAACAAATTTAATCTGGAAGGGGAATCAATCCGCTCAATATGTTCGGCTAGTGAAAGTACACACCGTTTGCTAGCTGCATGCCAGAGTGGCTCAATATGGATAGTAGGCGACCAAGTCCCTAGTAGGAAGATACATCTTTTCCAGAATGAGGGCCCAATTACAAGCATTAGAGTTAGCAATAATGAGATTCACTTGCAAAGTGGATGGCAGCGACGCGTGCTAGATTTTACTGGATGTGAATTATCTTACCATGATGTTTCGGCCAAGTTCAAGAAAAAGGAAGAGATGAGGGCAGTTCGAAGAGCCCGTCTACTGGAGGCAAAGAAAAATAATTCATATTATCCGGCTACGCCATCTCCGGATCTTTCGGCTATTGCTTAAGCTGATTCTTTTTCTTCCAGTGGCCATGGAGTTCTCGGAGTCAACCACAATGTTGAACGTGCAGGTCTTGCCCATGTTGAAGGTGGATTACCGCCATCATCAATGCAACTTTGATAGAATTCAAGATGGCGTTTCAGAACTTCAGCAACGTGTTTCTTACCCCTTATGGCTGGCCCTTGCATAGGTACAATAGCTGAAAGTTTCATCAGCATTATTTTCTTAAGATTGTCTCTGAGAGTAACTAGGTTCGCACCAGGTAAATCCCATCTACAGGGCCTGTCTGCTCTTATCACGATTCCACCTGCAATCAGTAGATTTTCTTGTGAAATATAATACGACATTCCATCGGTACTTATTCCATTGGTCAGCACTGCTTCCACTTCACAATCACCCAAGATAAATATTTCACCATCCTCAACCAATGAGGTTTCAATCGGTGGCATGTCGGATTCATAACGATTAGCCCACGTAGTGAAAAAATCTCCTGTTTGTAATGCTGCTTGCCCTTCTTCATGAATATGAACAGGTGCATTATCGAAGTATTGCGAGACATATTTAGATCCGCCTGCGAAAGGATAGAGGCGAGATGTAAGCAATATACGATCTAATTTTTCATCACCTAACACGCCGATTATTCTCTCAACTTGTAACATTTGATACCATGAAGTCCCTACATCGATTAGGATGTTACTCGCACTTCCTTTGACCAATACGATGTTGGAATCGTGGTGGATTGCTGGCAGGCGAGTGATTCGCATCAACCGGTGCTTGAGCCTCAAGTGCTTCAATTATGCGCAATGAAAAAATACTTTGCCTTGAGCAAAAACGAGCAACTCCGTATTGATTCCAAGGTATTACTGCGGGTTTTGATTAAATAGAGGAAGTTGGTCGCCGACTACATGGCACGATTCCCTGAAGCAGAAGCTCGCTTGCTTCACCGTAAAATCTGCATGAAGTGTAATGCTCGTAATGCTATGCGCGCAGCACGCTGCAGAAAATGTAATTACAAGGGTCTTCGATTGAAGAACGTTGAGCGCAAAGGTATCTGATTACCTTTCATCACTAACTATTTTCAACCGACAAATAGCGTTAGCCTTGTCAATAATTTTGTATTATCAAAGTCCAAGCATTGGTAATAATAATGACATTGGGTCACCGATTAAGACAAACGGTATTATCGCTGGGAATAAAAATACCAAAAGTGGTAATTTGTAACTAACCCAAACAAATTCCACACCTATTTCTTGTAATGTTGAAACATGAGTTAGTAATTCTTCATCTGTTGGAGTTCTTGACGGAGCTCTAGTCTTGAGATGTACTGCAGTAGTTCCGTCCGGCATCTCGATGACAGAGGATAGAAGCCAAACATGTGAATCAACAACTTCCTTGAGCGGCATCATTGAAGCATGCCATGCCAACCTTAAATCTGATAATTTCTTGACATTACCGTTTGAAAGATTCTTGCCGAGCATGATGAATGGTATTAGCAAGAAGATGAAGCCACCCCACATTAGTAATGAAATCGCAGGTGGTAATGAAACAATGGAATCTATTGTTGCAGTTGAGTAAGTAAGAGGAAGAGCAGACCAACTTGGAATTAGTATTGCTACCCACATCAGACACTTGGCATCTGCACCACCGTGTATCATTCTAACCCTCCAGGCTAAATCAATTATCAGTATCGATCCACCAACTGCCAAGGTTTTCCACCAAAGGGCACCTAGAGAGGTGTCGTTACCTACAAGAACTTCTAGCGGCAAAGACTGTTGATACAGAATCGCACCACAGATAACACCAGTAAGACTCACCATATACCATGTTGTGACTATGAGGTCTAGTTTTGAACCGCTTAACAGGTCTTTCAAACTAGGTCTGCCGATTACCGCCATACTAGCATAGGCAACTACAGCTGATGCAGTCAACAGTATTGTCCAATCAGCACCCTGGATCATAAGATCTAGAGCCCAAATGAAAATTGCTGGCTTAATCCAGACAAGCCAATGCTCATTTTTGACTCTTCTTTCTTTGTGATCCATCCATGCAGCCCACCCCATTCCAACTAGCAAAACAAGTACTCTAGTCCAGTTAAGAATCGCGTCATTGCTAAGGGACATGCTATGCGGATGGTGGCAATCACCTTAAAGACGGCCTTCATGGAGCAACCATTACCCCCCAATGGAGGACCTCTCATGGATATCGAAACAAGACTAACACAAGTGGCTTCAGTCATAAAACAAATCGATGACCCTAAGGTTCCTCGCAACATCCGCCGCCAAGCAAAAGAGACTTGTGAATTGTGGCTTCTCAATAAAGCAAAGAAACTAGATGTCCGAATTGCAATGTCACAATCAAAACTGGAAGAACTTTACGAGGACCCTAATATTCCTCCAGAATTCGGAACGCTGATTCTAATGATAAATACTGAACTAGAAAAAATTCTAATCGAAGTACTGTGAACTCATTCTTCTTCAACTAGTTCAACGAATATATCTAGCATCTTACGTGATTCAGCAGTGACTTTTCCTTCACTCAACGATTCCTTTAGTTCGTCATATTGTTCTGGAGTCATAGAGTCCTTTGCTCCCTGTAGAATCAAATCTTTCTGATCTTTTGTAATTCTCCCATACTGAAGTACATGTTCTGCTGAATATTTTGACGACATCAAAACTACCTGCTTATCGCTTAATCCGAGAGTTGTTTGCAACTCCTTGAGAATTTTAGTCTCATATAATGAAATCTTACCATCCTTGAGAGCATTTTTCCATGCTTCATCTATTGTTGGGGCCCTCTCAGACAGAAGTATTGCTATTGGCCTAGTATTCTCAATATTTTCTAGTACGATTTTAATTATCACTGCGAATGGTACTGCTAAAATCATGCCTAGAATCCCCCATAACCAGAAGGAAAATGCAGTTACTAACAATAGAACAACAGGCGATAGATCTAATGCCCTTCCAGCCCAGCGCGTTTCTATTACATTACCCCACATTTGTTGATTGGTCAATAATAGGACCGTTAGTAGAAGCAAAGAGGTTGGTTCTAATAGGATTAGACCAAGAATAATTGGAGGCACTGTTGCAATTAGGGAACCGATGTAAGGAACATAGTTTAGCAAAAAGGTCAGAAGTGCCCAAGTGAACCATAAATCAATTCCGAAAATCGCCATTATGGTACCAGCAATCACCGCAGTACCAACTCCAACTCCAGTTTTTACGATGATATATGTATTGACACTTGATTCAATTTGATCCCTTACCATCTGAACCTTTTCATTTGCTCCACCTGGCCACGCACGTTCTATTCTACCCGGCAGTAAACTAGCTTCGAAAATAATGAAAATTAGGAAGAATGTAACAGTTAAACTAGTTGTTAATGCACCACCTGTACTCGACATCATCCCGACCAGTACATCGGATAACTGCTGATTATCAGATAATAATCCCATCTCAGATAAATCGCTGCCCAAATCAGAATCTGTACCACCTACTGCATCCACTATTACTGGACCAATAATCGGCATACCCTTGAGATTTAACCACTTTTCATCTAAAAGATTGTTATATTTTTGCATCTCTGCATCATCACCGATCAAATCATCTGCTTGGTGATATGCAAAAAGTGCAGCACTGCTAACAATCAGTAGAGCCAGCATTAGCATTGTAAAGTATGATAGTATAACTGGAAACCCACTCACTGAAAGTTTATCTGCTCCTGGTTTCAAAACAAAATAAATCGCTAATGCGATGAAAAACGGTTGCAAAACACCTTGTAAATATATCATTGCAATGGTTAATACAGTTAGTATGATCAATACATTGGCTGCTGCAGACAAGCGTCTATCGAATAAGTCAAAATCTGAAGTGTCAACCGCATGCTCCATGTATCGCCCTCTCCTTATCATTCTTCAAGGTGACACCTATTAAAATGACAATTCACTCTTCTTGAGTAGATTCTTCTTTACTCGCACCGAATATTTTAGGCTCTGGTAATTTTAGTGAAAGTAATGCTGAGCAGAGCATAAGCAAACCGCACAAATGGAAGGCTGTATGGAAGTCCCATGGATATGTGCCATCAGAAGTCCAGACCCATACTATACCACCAGATAGTGGCCCTAATATTCTTGCAAATGCCCCAAGTGATTCATTTGCCCCCATAACAACTCCCAATTCATATCCTTCTGATTTTGCAAATTGAGCCAATAGGGTTGATGATGAGGGCTGGAATAGTCCACTACCTATTGAGAGGATACACGTCACAGTAAGTATGTGTAACCAAGCATAGTCAGATTGTGAATAAGGTATCAGTACAAGGCCAACACCAGTCAGCAATGCTGCGATTGTAAGTAATCTTCGCGAGCCAAATTTCTTAGTCATTGGGCCAATCAAGAATCCCTGAGTGATAATTCCTGTAACTCCAATCATAGCAAATATGCGACCATTATCTGCTTCACTAAAATTAAGTCCACCATCCATAATCGGCATACCTGTAAAGAGAATAAAAATGGCATGCATTATGGTGAAACCAAATGTGAATAACATCGCGACCCAGATAATAATTGCAATCGAACCTTCTCCGAGCATTTTCTTAGAGTTACTATACATATTCTTCATCTGCTGACTCCAATTTCTCGATGCGCCAACTTTACGCATATCAGGAGTTAATGATTCAGGTAAATTCCTAATTGCTACCAATAAAGAAACCGTAGATAATACACTCGCTAAAAGACAAGGTAATAAGTAGGGATAGGTCTCAAAAATAGTTCCTTGAAATGTTTCCCGCCTCAATGCTGGTGCAGATAATTCACCCCCTAAAAACGGACCTATAGTAAAACCTAAACCGAATGCTGCTCCAATAAGTCCCATTCTAGTTGCTAATTGTTGAGGATTGCTAACATCGCCGATATATGCTCTAGCAACAGCGATATTTCCGTTGAAAACACCTGCTAAAAATCTCGCACCCAGAGCCATCAACAGTGTATTAGAAAGCCCAAATGCGGCAAAAAATACTGTGTTTCCAACTAGACCAACCATCAACACTGGCCTTCGACCTATACGGTCGCTCAGTGACCCCCAAAAGGGAGAGAATAGCAATTGTGCAGCTGAATAAGAAGTCATTAGTAACCCGACCCAAAGTCCTATTTCGGTCACTCCTTCTGCCCCGGCAAGGTCTTCTACGAGATAGGTTAGAAATGGGATCACAATTCCAAAACCGATCATATCGATCATAGTTACAAGGAATAAAACAACCAGTGCGCCTTTACTCGCATCCTTGACCTTAACCGTGTCAGCCATCATTCCACCCAGTTCAAGGGAAAGATTCACCCTTTTGTAATAGACGGATGGATATCAATAATACCCTTCATTACAACACACTGAGCCTATATTCAAGCTGGAGAAATTGATGCATTTGCAGGTGTTAATCTGTCGATAACCGCTTCTAACCGTTCTACTAAACTTGCTTTGTCAGAGTGCTTAACCAACGCATGAAGCATAACTTCATCCAAAGTATCAACAGCAATGACATTAATCATATCTTCATACTTATCATCAAGCAGTACATCTTGCAGATTAGCGCGAGGGATTACTACTGTTTTGATTCCACAACGTGCAGCAGCCTCTATTTTCGCAGTTACACCGCCAATCGGAAGTACTTCCCCACGTACTGATAAAGACCCAGTCATGGCTAAATCTTGGCGAATTGGAATATTCTCTAATGCTGAAATAACCGCTGTAGCAATGGTAATGGATGCCGAGTCTCCATCAACACCATGCGTGTTAACGAATTGAACATGGATGTCATAATCAGATACATCCTTGCCAGTTAATTTCTTGATTACTGCGCTAACATTCGTTACTGATTCCTTAGCTAGATCAGATAGACCGCCAGTAGCATGTATTTTCCCACCGCCACCATGACTTGGAGTGACTAATGCCTCAACTGGTAGCATGATACCACTGAAATCAGACAAACCTGAATTTGCACCCAATACAGCCAAACCATTTACTCTACCAACTCTTTCACCAGTGCTGACTATTTGCGAATAATCTAATCTTCTTTCAATCATTCTGTCAGCAACTTGTTGTTCAAGAGGTTTAGCAATTTCCCGTGCTTTTAGAACGTGCTTAGCTGTAGTGAGAGGAGCGTTTTCTTCCATTGCTAAATCTCCAGCAATACGGACAAGGCCACCCAATTCACGTAAGCGAAGTGACAGTTTTCCACGTCGTCCTGACCTTCTTTGCGCTTCTCTTAGGATGATGCTGACTCCACTTTTATCAAAATGCGGAATCTCACGAGAGGTGTCAATATCTCTCAATACTTCTTGAGCGATGAATCTAATCAAACGGCGGCGATTACGCGCAGTATCAGGCATTTCTGAACTGACATAGACTTCGTAACCATATCCTCTGATTCTGCTTCGCAATGCTGGATGCATTCCCTGGATTGCATCTAGGTTACCTGCTGCAATAAGAATAAAATCACATGGAACTGGTTCAGTCTTGGTTAGAGCACCACTGGAGCGTTCTGAACGTCCTGATATCGAAAAAGCCCTCTCTTGCATTGCTGTTAACAATGCTTGTTGTTCTTCCAAACGAAGTAAATTAACTTCATCGATATAGAGAACTCCTTTGTTAGCTCGGTGGATTGCACCAGGTTCAACTCTGTCATGAGCAGAAGTTTCCATTCCGCCAGATTGGAAAGGGTCGTGCCTTACATCACCTAGTAATGAACCAGCTAATGTCGCTGTAGCATCAACAAATGGTGGATCCTCTCCTTGCTCATGTTTAACCAGGAGTTTTGGAATTCTACTTTCGTCAACCGAACCTAGACGACTGCGGATGAACATATATCCAAAGGCTAGGAGGAAACCTCCGAATAGAAGAGTCATGATGTCTCCAGATTGCAATGCTGCGAAAAATAAGAGAAGGCCAATTAATCCAAATGCAAGCAATAGTACTTTTTGTGATTTGGCCTTTTGTTGGCGTATCGCTTCTTTTTGGACTTTGATGATTCTATCCCCACGACCTGCCGGAACTGGACGAACTCTAGGTTCATTCTCATCTTCTTCATTAGGATAAACCAAAATATCTTCTAGTGAATCTGCAGGTAACAAGTCGGTCATTGATCTTGCTAGCATTGATTTCCCAGTACCTGGGTCTCCAATCATTAGCATGTGTCTGCGTTGTTCAGCAGCTTTTTTGATAATTAGAGAACCTGCTTCTTGACCAATCACTTGGTCCACTAATCTCTTTGGAATTGGAACATCCTCAGTGGACTCAAATTCAACATCCATAATCCATTCTTCAATACTAGATTGCAAAACTTCATCTGAACCCTTAGGTTCTGGCGCCCAAATTGTGACTTCAGTTTCATCAACATCAACAGCATTATTCTCTTCGAGAACAATAGCCGTAGGCTCCTCTTCTACGAGGTCACCTATGTCTTCATTGTCTTCTGGCACGATATTCCCTCACATTGCTCCCCTTTAGGGGTTTAGCCTTCATTAGTATTAGCGATAATGCCTATAACGATTAACTAAGAGCCTGTTGACTCAGATTGTACCTTCCAGGTACTGTTGTCCGTAATGCTGCCATTGTTCCATTGTCCATCCTACTGGGATTCCAGCAGCAGGGATTGGTGGACCCATTACAGGAGCCTGTGGAATCACTGGTTGTTGAACTACTGGTTGAGGCATTGGTAGTGGCATTGGCATTGCTGCAACTGGTTGCTGGAACAATTGTTGAGTTCCACCATACATAGAGTTTGCAACTAAGTCGTCTGCAGGTAATTCGTTGCCCCACTTGACTTCTGCTTCCGAGGAATTACCTCTACGCATAACCATCAAACCAATCAATAGTGCTGCGATTATTACTAATGCAACTACTCCAATTATCATCACCATGTTATTTGATTGATCACTTGTTTCAGAATTACTTTGAACCTCTTCAGTAGGGCACTCTGCTCGTGGGTCTTCACAAGCAGGTCCTAATTTAGTTTCAATTTCAGTTAACTGCGCATCCAATTCAGTAGTGTCTTCGGTAGATTCAGTAATTTGTAACTTCAATTCATCCTTGCTTGCCAATAGATCTGCTAGGTAATCGCTGAACATGGTATCATCCATATCCACAACTGCTGGCATCTCTTCAGTAATGTGCCATTTGACACTTTCAAGGGATTTGAAATCATCGCCATTACTGTCAACTCCGGTAATGGATAATGCGTAATAATCCATGTAAGTTGAACCAGATTCTCTTGCCAATTCTCCTTCAGTGAGTAAAGATGGGATGAGCAATTCTGAGGTCCAGCCGATATTTGATTTTGACACATCAAGGTCGTATTCCAAAAGGCCATCACAAGTTCCGGTTAAATCATTACATACATTCCAAGAAACTGATAGACTGGTAAAGATTGGTGAACCTTCTGTAAGTGTCATTACTACAGTTGGTGTTTGACTGATATATGTGTCAGTAACATCGACATACAGGTGCCCTGAGCCATCATCATCTGTTGAGATAAGGAATGGATATGCATCAAATACTACCACTGAGATCTCGTAAGAGTTTGTATCGTACTTGTCACTTGCCATCAAAGTGATTGTTTGGTCGCCAGTCTCATCGAATAGTAGTGTTAAACTGTTGTCAATCAAATTGAATCTAGCTGCACCAGGTTCACTGGAAACGACTGTAACATATGCTTCAGCAGCATTATCATCAACATCACTAATTCTTGAACCAAGGTCGATTACCATTTGAGTTCCTCTCTTGATAGTAATTGATTCAATTCCGTCCATGTCTACTCGAGGTGCATCATTGATTTCTTGAATCTTGATAACGATTGTTTGGTCGGAGTATTGCTCTCCATCACTGGCTCTTAGAGTAAGTGTGGTTTGACCGTTTACATCATCGTCAACTGTTTCAAAATTGAGAACGTTGCCATGGATTTCTGCTGTAATAAGTTCAGGATTGGTATTATCTATTACTTGTAAAGTCAAGGTACTGATGTCCAAAGTTTGACCCATATCATCAGTATCGGTAACATATGACATCAAAGAGAGAATCTCACTGCCGCCTTCATCTACCATCTGAGTTGGAAGACCTGCCCAACGAGGCTGTCCATTTTCAATGACATTGAATAATAGTGTTCCATATGGTAGTTCACCAGTTTCGCTATAATCTCCTCCGTCATCCATTTTGACTTCCATTCCTTGCTGACCGAGAGGGCAACCTTGAATTGAATCCCATTCAAACTTGACTTCAAGTTCTTGTGTAGTAGGATGCCAAGCGATGAATGCAGAATCATCCGAAGTAATTAGTAGGTTTGAAAGATGAGTTTCCGGATCATTGATATGACCGGTCATGTCAACCTTTGTTGAGAGATCACACATTACTGAAGGCACAGGTTCTGCGACAATTGTTGGAACGCCATTTGCGAGTTTGAATCCATCATTCCCTGATGAAACCTGCCAATCGCCAGTTTGCCCTCTAGAGTCTACTGTTCGTGAACGGATGTCATACCAGCCGGCAGACATCTCAAGAACCGGTGATACCACGTATTCTCTTCCTTCATTATTTGTTCCTTCATAGACCACTGATTCGCCACCGCTGACTATTTCAGAAATCCACTGGTTAGCACCGGTTTCAGACACTTCAATGTCAAATGACATTGTGTGAATGGTATCTACGAAATCGTTCGCATCACCCTTTGCTAATACAGAGAATTGATCTCCTCTTTCAACGATATTACTGTCGAGTACTGCAGCTTTCTTTGACAAAGGAACCCTGTCATGGTCAAGTTGTTGTAGGGCTACGTTATTTGCACCATTTGTTTCATCTACCAAGTTCTTCAAACGAACTCCGAAGGTAGATTTCCAAGCATTACTAGGAAGAGATGATGTGTCAAATGTTACTTGTACTGTTTGTGTTGCTCCCATGTTTAGATTATTTAGTTGCTGGGTATCAATTGCAATTTCGTTTATTCCGCTCTTGTAAAAGAATTCAACATCTCCACCAGCAGTGTAATCTAAATCACCTACATTACTAATTGTAGATTGTAAGGTTAGAACATCTCCTGTGACATATCCTGCTGACCCTGCTGGGTTTGTGATTTGAACTCCGCCTGGAGTTAGATCCATCTTTGGACCCATTGTAGAATCTATTGCGTGGTATACGTGTTCTGAAGTACCACCTGCAGAAACGCTGTTACCGGACATCAATACTCCGATAACAATCGCCTTTGACAATCCACCAGGAACTACTGATGTTGGCACTGAAGTCCAAGTTTGAGATTGTGAAGTTGCAGTTGGTGTAACGCTGGCAAAGGAAGTTCCTGTACCTGCGCTCTTGGATTTGTATGTATCACCAGAGGTTAACCAACCCATCCAGCAGTTGTAGCCATGTGGAATTCCACTTGTGTAAGAATAACCTGTACATTCTTCATCAACAAGGGCTGCGTATAGTTTCATATTGCTAGCTGCAGACCCAGATCCAGTGTATTTGTATGAAATATCAATGTCATAAGTTCCTCCACTTTGACTAATGGATGCACTCATTCCGTAGTCATTAGTAGTAGATGCCATCCCTCCACCGGAAGAAAAGAGAGTGTCGTATGTGTCATAATTCGCTGAAGCCCCGCCTTGATTCTTATCTGTGCGGTCACCGAAGTAAGCATCTGGTGCTCCACCAGTTGACCATGCCCAGTTGTACGGCGCAACATTTCCTGCACGTGCAGTATCTGTGTCACCGTATGAAGCAGACATGTAGGTAATGTAGACATATTCGTCAGGGTGAAGTCCCTTGACGGCGTGGTGTGCATCTGAACCTCCACCAGTCTTAGAACAGTGCCCACAGTTATCCGAAGAAATATATTGTCCAAATACAACATGCCCCGGACTTGTTGCCGAGGAAGCATGTTCAATAATTGGTTCATTCTCTAAGTTTTCATTCATTTCAAGTGCATTCAATTGTGCAGTGAATCCCATGGATAAACTACCCAAAGAGAGAGCAACTATAGTTAGCGCAAGAAGGCGAGCGGACATCTTCATGACTCTCGGACAAATCCGACGGTATTTTAAAGCGTCGTTCAGATGTCGTTTTTATAAAAATTCAAATCATTGCAATTATAGGGGTTAACCTAGTGCAGTGCCACGGTTACATTGAGATTCTGTTTATTAATTTATAATTCTCTTGAAATTGAAATAATAATAGGAATTGTTGTAACATGACGCTGTCTCGCAGGCACATGGATGACAGCAATTGGGTAGTTCTTAGCGAACCGGAAGGAAAAATCTATGTCGTAGAATTATCCGATGGAGTTACTAAAATCAAGGGCATTGGAGTGATAGATACGAAGGCAACTTTGGGCCAATTAATGATTGGAGATTCGGTTCAACTTGGTAATAAATCATTTACAAGAGTGGCTCCTCGATTACCTGAATTG
Organism: Methanobacteriota archaeon; assembly: GCA_009937205.1. Lineage (GTDB taxonomy): Archaea > Thermoplasmatota > Poseidoniia > Poseidoniales > Poseidoniaceae > MGIIa-L1. The sequence continues at coordinate 16,328 of JAACCR010000130.1, forward strand.
AATAAGGGAATGAAAAGAAGAGCACAAACTATTTCTGCCAAAGATGCAGGTCTTTTTATCGCCAAATTAGGAATCGGTCCAGGTGATCGTGTTCTTGAAGCTGGCCTTGGTAGCGCAGGACTTTCCATGCATATCGCTCGCTCACTAGGTGACTCAGGATTACACGTCACTGTAGAGCCGCGTTCTGAACATGCAGAAGTTGGACTTGAAAATTTACGCAGAGCCAAGGAGATGTGGCCCCAATTCCCAAGCCACTATCATGTCGAAGGTTTCATTGAAGAAGTAGTAGATGATATCAAAAAACACAGCGATAGTTTTGATGCGATTATTCTTGATTTACCTCAGCATGTACCTGCGATTGAAGCGGTCGCCCCCCTACTGACAACCGGTGGTAGAATCGCTTGCTATTGCCCTGTAACAAGCCAAGTTGAATTGGCTTGGAAGGCTTGTGAAAGTGCAGGGTTAGTAGTTGAATGGGCGGGAGAATTAATGGAACGCAAATGGGGTATGGCAAGTAAAGGTGGCATGAGACCAGTCAACGGTGCATTTGGCCATACAGCGTTCCTTCTATTCGCATATAGAAAGCAATGAATCTATGATTCAAATTATCATTCAATAACTCTGATTTTGTTATCACAAGAAGGACAACTGAATCGGAACGGTGCAGTTGAACCACGTGGCACTCCTAATCTGCTCTCACAATTCGGGCATGAAACTTTGTTATCTTCACTCATCCTACACTCATTAAAGCCAAGTTCTTCTTCCTCGGATTCACTCTCATCTTCTTCATCATCAGTAGTTTCTAATTCGTCATCAGATGAAGTTTTCTTTCTCATTGCCCTAACGACTGCTAGAAGAAGAATTGCCGCTAACCAACCACCTGCTAACACATTGATACTGGCGCTATTGCTCATGGAAAGCCCCAATGGAAGTGAAATACCGGAAGGTGGTAATTGTGGACCTTCGATGTCTACTGTAAAAGTTCTTGAATCATCTAGATTAGTACTA
>JAACCR010000131.1 GCA_009937205.1 Methanobacteriota archaeon
GGGGATTCAGTGGGTCGATACAGACGCTTTCCAATTGTGACGTGTTGTAAGTGGTTATCAAAACCCCCTCTTTAGCGCTATTTGAAAGCGAAGAGGTGATGAACGGTTAGTGGCTGGATTGCAATATGGTGCAAAAGCCTCGAGGTACCCGCGACTTCACTCCCGCAGTGATGAAGAGTCGTATGGCTTTGGAGCAATTGCTAGAGGAAAGAGCAAGACGCCATGGATTCAATAGAGTTCAAACACCTATTTTTGAGTCACTTGAATTGTTTACTGCAAAGTCTGGTGAGGGTGTAGTTGCACAACTTTACGCCTTTGAGGATAAAGGCGGGCGACCATTGACGCTTAGACCAGAATTAACCGCACCTGTGATGAGGATGGTCGCTGAAGAAATGCGAATGGATACCAAGCCACTTCGCTTGTCATATTTCGGACAATGCTATCGCTATGAAGAATTCAAAAAAGGTCGCTACCGAGAATTCTTCCAATATGGAGTCGAATTAGTTGGGGCTTCGGGCCCACTTGCAGAAGCAGAAGTGATCGCTTTAGCAATCGACATGTTAGATTCTTGCGGATTGAAGAATTGGCAAATACGAATCGGTCATGTTGGAATCTTGAAGGATGCATTAACCGGTTTAGGTTTGTCAGACCAAATCGAACAAGGGGCTAAGGAGGCAGCGGTTGCAAGCGCTATGAGATTCCTTGACAAAGGTGATGATGCTGGACTTGCTAAATTGTTTTCAAGCAATGGAATAGACCCATCATTTAGCGAACCCCTACGCCAATTATCACAATTGCAAGGTGGTGCTGAAACTCTTGAACCAGCAAGAGAAATATTATCTGCACTCGATGGAGTATCTTTGGAATCTCTTGATGAATTGAAAATTACCTTAGATGCAGTTTCTTCTTTAGCAGCAACTCCTCCAAGTTTAGCTGTTGATTTGACAGTTGCACGTGGATTGGATTATTATACCGGAATGGTCTTTGAAGTTCAGGTTGAAGAATTGGGTGGAGAAGGTCAAGTCTTAGGTGGAGGCAGTTACAACCTAATGCATTTGTTTGGATTAGCAGATCTTGACCCATGCTGTGGTTTCGGACTTGGATTTGATAGAGTAATGTTAGCACTCGAGGCACAAGCCGAAGCAGAAGGCAGAGATGAGGTTGTTCTAGGCCAACAAGATGGTAGAGGATTAATCGCAGTCATTCCATTCAACATTGATACACAAGCAGTTCTTCAAGTTGTTAGACAACTGCGGGATGCTGGTCAATTGGTTGAGTTAGAATTACGTGGAAGGAAAATCGGTAAGGCATTTACTTGGGCAGATAAAATCGGAGCAACATATACATTGATAGTTGGTCCAAGAGATCTTGAATCGGGAACAGGTATGCTAAAGAATCTAAAAACAGGAATTGAACAAGCAGTTGAATTAGATTCTGCGACAATTATCGCAAATCTTTGAAAGTTCTTAATTGAAACTTAATCAGTATTTAAATTTCCATTTGTTCTTTACATTTTGGACAAGTTGCTATACCAGAATATGTAGAAGGAATTCTCAAAGATTGGCTGCATGATGGACACTCATAGGTGGTTTTTGACACACTTTGGGTTGAGTTATTTGTTGAATGTTGAGGAGAAAGGATGTCGTCAAGACCTTCAGGGAATCCAGGTTTCAGCGAATTCATATTTACTAAAAGTGGTACTCCAACTATTATCAAACATGTGGCTGAACACATGAGTGAGAACACTTTTGAAATTTCCTCATCGAGAAAGTCAACGCTTAGAGGATTACCAATACCGAAAATTGAGGTGGCAACTAAACTTAGAAAACCAGAAACTAACAAGACGGCCAAAGTAATCACTAAGCCATTTCTGTAATTCATAGCCGTCAATATTCCTCCAGCCATAAATGCCAAACCAATTGCGATTGCTATCAATGAGGCAATCACATGAACCCCTAGCATAATCTCCATTACACCTATTCCGACTCTAAAAACTGAATAGATCAGAATACCGATGCCTAAAAACATCATACTGCTATCGCTCTCTTTGACGCCTGAAAGAGGAATTGTATGAGTATTCTGAGTACTGATATTGCCTATCATTTGGGTATGAAGTACTTTTGCTTCATCATTTTCCATCAACCTAATGATTACATCATCCTTTTTTCCTGAAACCATCAATCCTCTTTCTTTACAAAGAACCTTCAATTCCAAAAGGGTCATGTCGGAATATCTCATATAATACCCTAGCAATGTTAGGTAATAAAGTTCTATACGGCAGAGGAAAAAACAATTGAGATTATTCTTCATCTTCAGGCTTCTTAGTATTGATAAATACAGCCATTGCAATAGCGGCTGAAGCAACTACCAAGGTAAACCCAGGAGTCTCTTCAGCAGGTGCTTCCTCTATACCCGCTTGGAAATCCTCGCTCCAAGTAGAATCGTCTATTGGGAACTCAACCGACCCATTAGCACCTAGTTGCATGGCGAATGCTGCTGGACTCCCGCTTTGAAGTCCAAACCAATCCGTTGTTCTATCGCCCTTGACTTTCATAGTCACTTCAACTATTGGATTATCATTGAC
>JAACCR010000030.1 GCA_009937205.1 Methanobacteriota archaeon
CAAGGCATCAATAGTGGTATGATTGAAGTTAATGCCAGCACAAATTTAGTATTGCCAGTAAACATACCTTCAGACACTTGGGCTGGAACTCAAGTTACAATGGCTATTGATTTGTATAGCGGTTCTTTGATGATTGGCCAGACCAGTGTTAACATTACTGTCGATCATGTTTCGGGATGGAGATTTAATCTCAGTCAAACATCTCTAGAAGTTGAGCCAGAAGGGCAAAACATCACACTAAAAGTACAACAAATGGGCAATTCTCCTGAAGCTCCTTGGTTCACAAAAGCTGGCCAAGGATGGATGGTAGAGATGCCAAGTAATGGCGAGATTATAGAACCGGGGCAAATGGCTACGGTCACTGTATTTGTCACACCACCAAGTAAGGCTGTTGCTGGAGAAGTTGGTGTTTTAAGGCTGAGGATATCCGATTCCGATGGTTCTGGCACTATTATTGAAGAGATTCCTGTTCGCGTTGGTGCTGCTCCAAATATCAATATTGAGCATAGAGGTGTTTGGCTGCTTTCAGAAACGGGTGGATTGCCAACAGCATGGGTCAATAATCTCGGTAATGACGTATCTATACTACAAGTGGGCGTTAGTGGATTACCAAGCGGCTGGGTTGCATCTGGAGACTCTCAGATGGTTGTTGCTCCAAGGCAATCACTAGGCATTCCAATCAGCCTAATACCAGATGCAAATTGGGACGGCCAACGTTTCCTTGTATCAATAGAAGTAACTCATCCTACTCTCGGCCTCAATACATATGATATTGAGGTGGAAAAAAGTGAAGTTTCCTTTACATCTTCTCCTGTACTATTTGGGATTGATAGTCAACAACTTTCTGTATCACTCAATTCAAATACCGCACTAAATAGTTCGGATACATTCCTACAGCAAGAAGACATTCTTAAATTTACATTGAGTACCACATCTGATGATATCACGCTTAGTCAACCCAACTCTCAAACCTCATTGAGAGTTTATGTTAGTGGACAAGCACTACCGAGTGTAACTGTCGACTGTACTCTCAATAGTAATTCATTTGAAAATCTTGGCAGGATTGCAATTAGCGGTAATGTTGGAGATTGTGCTCTCTTTGCCGCACTAGATGAATCACTCCATGCTACAATGATGCTAGTCACAGATAAGGGTGAGAAGATTGAATTAATTCAGCAATCTATTGTCCTTGGCGCAGGAAAGAATTCTACTGTAGAGGTAAATATTAGCAGTTGGGTTCCAACTGCTGGAACTGTGAAAATAAATTTACAAATCATTGATAGTTACGGACGCATACTATCTCAAGAAAGCATCACTACACTCTCAAGAGCGACTGGATGGAATATTGGAATTCATTCGTTCAATGCTGATGGAGACATTCGCATTGGTATTGAAAGGGCACCAACATACGAAAGACTTGCAAATACAATATGTCAAATACATATTTCAAGTGATGATGGAAATTGGGAAGTCACAAAAATCATTGATATCGCTGGTTCTGATTATGCACCAACTATTCTGATCAATAACCCTGGAACACTAAAAACAGATATGAAATTAACTGCAACACTTTCTTGTGAGCAACCATATGATATTGATGATAATGTTGAAGATAATGTAATGAGCACTTTCTACAAAGAGGATTCTGTTCTAGCCGTAGGAGGTGATGATATGGTAATCGCTACCGGATTGGCCATTATATTAATCGTAATAGCATGGCTTGCTGGACTATTCAAGACTGGTTCCACTAAAACACGCGATGAAACATCATCCAGTTCACATGGAACAGGAATATCCGCAAATACAGAAGAAAATTCGGCTAGTGATAATTTATCCTCAAAACAAGATGCTTTGAAACAGCAGCAGGAGAAGATGGATGATGAGATTACGCTTCATTCTGATGATGAAGATACGCCGGTGCAAAATAAGGAGGCTGCTATTGAAATGATCGAAGTATTTGATGAGGTGGAAACTGAAGATACTTATACCTTAGGTCGTTTTGCCAGTTTGTGAGATGAAATCCGAGGTGATGAAGAAGCAACAACTTCATCTGAACCTGTTGAAGATAGAATGAATCAGTTCTTTGAAAGTTAATTCCAACTTTCAACACAAGTCCTTATGACACTCGCGCCGCCGCCGAACATCATGGATGTTGCCAATCATGACAATACCACTACCGCATTTATCACTATAGATGCCTTTGATGGCCAAAAAGCATTGAAGATTATTGCAGCCCTTGAAAAGTGCCGTAATGATGACTACGCAGAGTGGAATGCTTTAATCAACGACGATGATGAGTTGAGGACTAGAATACGTCAACAGGGGCTAGAAAACCCACAAGATAGAAAATCAATTGAATGGGATGATGCTACATTACTATTCGTCTCATGTATAGAAAAAGATAATTCAGGACATAATTATTCGTTAGGCGATGGCAGAATAAGAGATCGCTTTGGTCGATTCCCTTGGGGAGATGGTTCATCGCTGAACTATTTACTGGAGTTCATCAGGCCACCATTGACAAATTCGGCAATAGTTGAACGGATTAGCATTGAAGAAATTGTCGACTTATTACAAAAGTTATCTACTCGCTGTGGTGAAGAAATGATAGGTCATAGCGGTTATCAAAGTGGAATTGGTGGGCTAGAGATTCTTGGTTTCCTAGATAGTAGAGAAGTCTACACTCTAAGAAAAGGTTTAGCAGGAAGAGGATGGGGTGTTTCAGGTGATGAACCACTTGATGGTGGAGTCAGAGATATTGTCAAGCACTTGTCCACTATACTGAAAGCAGCAGAGCGCAATGGTGTTGGAATAGTAATGCGCTCTCACCTATAAGAAAATCAAAACTTTCCTGAAGTAAGACGCTCATACATTGAGGAATAGAGGTTAGCAGTCTGATCTATTACACTTTGTGGTAATGCAGGAATCGGAGGCTCATCTGAACCGCTATCCCTTGCAGCTTTGAGGTTAGCTTGATGACCTGTAGAGATGTAGTGTGAGCGAACAAATTCCTTTGATAATTCAATTGTTTCACCATTTGCATAGGCTTCAGCATCCCACCAACGGTCTTCATCTAGGGTTCCAAAGGTATCTACAAGTACGACTTTCCTTCCAGGACCCAATGCAAATTCTTTTTTGCCATCAACATGGATTAATCCATTCTTAGCTGCTTCTCGCTCTATAATCTCATCAACTTTCAATGCTGCTTCGACTATGGAACTGTATTCTTCCTCGGTGATATTTGAGATTTCCAGAGCTTCTTTCTTGCCAATATTACGATCAAACTTTTCAAACTTGGTTGTAACTTCAACAAATGGCTTTGCTAATTTCTCACCGTATTGGCAATCTTCTGCTACACCTAATTGCTCAGCTGTTAATTCACCACGCTCAAAGCGCCTCCAAGCACTTCCGGACAAATAGTGGCGGACAATAACTTCCAAGGGAACAAAAACCCATTCCATGTCGCGAGGGATAGCGCCTGGCTCTGTTATGACAGTAACCTTACGGACTAAACATCGGTCTGGTGCGTTTAATTCAATCAAATGTGTCCCACATACACCTTCTTCCTCAACCAGTTTGAACCAATGTGCAGTTGTTCGATTTAGTGTTTCACCCTTTCTAGGGATTAAGGATGGTATGATTTGATCAAAAACAGATATTTGGTTTGTAAATCTAAATTCAAGTATATCCGGATCATCTGTTGACCAAACTTGCTTGACCTTACCTTGATAGAGCATTTCTCCCATGACCTCTTGTCAAAGACAGTAGTCTTTGAACATTTCACTTGTTTTCAATTGAAAAAAAGAGTCCTTTTCAAATTAATCCGAGTGCATCTTCTACACGATTTAATTCAGGTCCTGTCGTTTCAGTACCAGAAACAGCACCTAAATTGGAGGCACAAACTCCAGCACCAACGTATGGAGAACCAAATGATACTGTTCCAACCATTGGTGGAACACCAAGAGATTCTTCGATGAGTACAACCTCTTCTGCTGTAACATCGGGGTGAAGTAAAACTCCTTGGTCGTTTGTAACACCAAGAGATCCTACAACCTCTTGGCCCGCTATTGTTGAAACTACAACTGGAACACCCATCACTTCTGACATAATCTCTAAACCAGCCCGAGGGATACTAGGGGATGCAACTATTCCATTCTCATTAACAAGAATAAGATTACCTGCAGTATTGACTCCACCTTCCATTACTACAACATCACCAAATGAAGTCAATGTATCAATATCTCGTTCAGTAGCAATATCTGCAACGGCCATACCTCTGCTATTACCAGCCACCAGTGCACCAACTAAATTTGAACCTCCAATTGAGATTGCACACATTTCAAGAGATAAAGAAGTTTCAATTATCTCTAAAACTGGTTTTGGAAGTTCTGGAGGGTGTAAAACAACGTTGCCGATAGTCGCCAAATGTGTTCCAACTTGGTCGCTGCCGAAGATGTTAGCGGTGTCTATTGGCATTGCTATCAAACCGCCCCACTGCCCGCACTATCTAAGCATTGATGAAGAACTGGCATGATTAGGGCTTCAAAATCAATTTAAAAAATAAATATAACGCAAAAAAGGCCGCAACTCCAAAATGGAGAAGCGGCCAAGCGCCCTACCGAAGTAGAGGTTTGAGGATCGACTTCCGAGAGAAAGAAGAGGGGCACAGTGACATCCTTTCCCGTGGACTTTCGTACCACAGTATTGGGATTGACGCAGTAGGGCTTGACTTCCGGGTTCGAAATGAGACCGGGTAAACACCTACGCTATGACCGTGCACCCATCTTCCTTCGAATCGGATATCTGGGTGCGACGTAAAACGTCGCAAATGAATTGGCATTAACTATTAGACGAAGGGCACTCATGGTGCGGTCGTACTATACACGAAAAAAAGATGCTCGAACATTAGTGCTGCTGGACTGAACACGTCGCCGAAGCTTCGTGCTTACATCCGCAGTCTATCATCTCGTCTTTTACGAGCGTTCTGAGGTGTTTCGTCTTTGGGGTGGCTTCGAGCTTAGATGCTTTCAGCTCTTATCCATCAGGGCGTGGCTACCCAGCATTGCCTTGTCAGACAACTG